>CAUVJF010000010.1:0-30786 GCA_963552125.1 uncultured Atopobium sp. | reverse complement strand
TCAAGTCAGCTGGAGCTGCATCAAGAACGCGGTTATTAATCTCCAAGAGCAGTGCTTTGATCTTCTTAAGACCCTCCTGATCAGCGCCAAAGAAAAGCTCTGCACGTGGGTCAACCAGCACACCCCATGAGCAGTCATCAAGCTGAAGATTACGACAGCCTACAGCATATATCTGCTTAATAAACGCACCGTAGCCAGCAACAATATCTTCAAGAAGGTCCTGGTCGTTGGCATAGTACTTGCTAGTCTGCTCGCGGTTCATGGGCATAATGAACTGCTCAATGAACTGTGCAGGTGCAGGAATAGTGAGCTTTGCAACGGTTGTCTCGTCCTCAAACTGCTGAACAAAGCGGAAGTGCTCTATAAAGGGATGCTCTTTGGTGAGCTCCACTTTTCCTACGAGGAAGGTGTCATCAATCTCTGCAGTCTCATCGTGGAAAGGAAGTCCAGTATTAGTTGGCGCATGGCCAATACCTTCGAATGCCCACATAAAATCAAGGTGCCAGGTTGCACGCCTAAACTCACCGTCAGTGATGACTTTAAGGCCTGCCTGCTTTTCCTTTTGGATAAGCTCTGTAATAGCTTTGTCCTCTATTTGCTTGAGCTCATGTGAATCAATCTGACCTTTTTCAAACTGAATACGAGCCTGCTTAAGATTTTCTGGACGAAGAAAGCTGCCAACAACATCAAAGCGATGTGGAGTAGTTTTATCATTTTTGATTGCCATAATGACCCCTTAGAACTACTTACGAGAAACCAGTATGACAATCAAAACTATACTTGTGAAATACAAATACTTAACTAATTCATATAGCTAAAAACTATATCTTAACGTTTACCGTTCCACTCATCTAAGAACTGGTCAACATACTCACGCATGTACTTCTCGCGAGCTTTTCCTAGCTCTTTGCCACTGCGCGTATTCATCATGTCTGCCAGTAAAAAGAGTTTCTCGTAAAAGTGATTGAGCGATGTTGATTTGTGTGAGTGATACTCCTCGCCGCTCATGTTAAGGGTTGGTGGCTCATTTGGGTCATACATACTGCGACCATGGCTTCCTCCATAAGCAAAGGCGCGTGCGATGCCAACAGCACCAAGCGCGTCCAGACGATCTGCGTCTTGAACGCACATACCTTCAAGCGTTGAAGGAACTACCGAGTCTGTTCCCGAGAAAGAAACCTCATCGATTGCGGTACAAATTGCCTGGATAGTGGCCTCGTCGACAGCATGCTGGCGCAGAAAACCAACGGCCCTATCCTTATGCTCATGCGTCTCTGGAGAAAGCTTGATGTCATCAACATCGTGCAAAAGCGCAGCAAGGGCAACAATCTCTTGATTTGCCCCCTCCTCTTGCGCAATTCTTACAGCCATTTTGTACACACGCAACGTGTGGAAGTAGTCGTGGCCACTAAAATCTGTGGAGAAGACCTCTTTTACAAAGTCCAAAGCGTCATCGATAATTTTTGAGTCCATAACTCCCCGCTCAACACATTCAAACGTATCTCTCACGCATTATTTGCGCAGATTGTGCATCCTCTTAACTGTCTTTTTCTTAGTGTACACAGTCCCTCTTGCTTGAGAATTTTGAAGCTCAAGTTTCATGAAATTGTTAACTATCCAGCTTCCACTATTCAGTTTCCGCATAACTTACATTTGTCTCAAAATTTAATACATTTCTATTGCAATTTTTATCCGTTGCACGTTTATGACAAATGTCGAGAAAATCGTTAAAAATAGAGCAATTTAAATGCCATTTTTCAAAGTACCAAATATTTTGATTAAATTATTTATATAACATGAGATGAAGACGTTTTTTGAAATGTGTTCAAACTATAAAAATCGCTGGTTGAGCTAACAATTTTTATCAAAATAATAGATAATTATCTATACAAAAAATGCTCTGAATATGTGTCATTTGTCTCCATCGTGCTTATCGTGATTTATCACTTTTGGCACAAGATTTAATTGCAAATTTTGTTGGGGTATTCACTATTTGTTAGGGGTAGGTATGGAAAGAAAAAACAAGAACTTTGCAAGCAAAGGGGCAAAGACAGCTATGTCTTTGGTACTCGCGCTCTCTTTGGTCCCTTCTTCAGCGTTAGCAGAAATTGCTAGCACTAAAGATGTAACTCAGACGCAAGAAGTTGCAGCAACTCAAACAAGTGATGCAACTGCCTCATCCTCTGAAACAACAGCAGAAACCTCTGCTGAAACCACCACTAACGCAGAAGCTACTTCCAACCAGCAGACCTCTGAACAGACTGCTGCTCCTGCAGAAAGATCTTCTCGCCGTGTTACAAGAAGCCTTTCTTACATCTCAACTGAGCTCTGGGTAGACGGAACCAACGGTAGCGATACTAACGAGGGCTCCAGCTCCGATCCTGTTAAATCTCTCGAGAAAGCACTGGAGCTGTGGGGAGAAACTTCTTCAATCTACACCATTCATCTCAAAGGCAACCTCAATCTGACCTCTACGGTTACCATTCCTTCTGGTCTTACACTCAAGATTGAATCTGAGGGCGCAACGCTTACTGGCACTGGAAACAGCATTGACGGTCTGGTTCTATCACCTGGCTCAACGCTGACCGGCACGGGTACCCTTACCATGTCTGGCTTCAAGACAGCACTAACCGCACAGGATGGGTCTACCATCACTGATGGTACTTATGTCTTCAGGAACAACGCAGGTGCAAGCGGCTCGCGCGGTATTTCTCTTGGCGGAACCGTTAGCGGCAGCACCAACAAGAACAGCGTTACCATCACCGCAGACGATAAGAGCAATACAAACTTCTTTGAGTCTGGTGTCACCTTTGAAAACGCTACTATCAAAGTAACTTCACAGGCTCGTACCTGGAATGACGCTCGCAACCTCAACCTTAGGAATACAGACCTTACCGTTGAAGGCTTTGGTCAGACTTTCTACGTCAACCAGCTCAACATGAATGATTCCACCCTTACCATTAATCCTTCATGGTACGGCGCTACGGGCATGACCATCCAGGGAACTTCCAATATTGTTAACTCCACCATTAATGCTAATGCTGGCTCAACTTCTGGCATTTCTGTTGGTGTAGCTGGTGGAACAGTAAATGTTACTAACTCAACCCTTAACTTCACTAACGGTGGAACTGGCGGCCTTAACGTCAACACTGGTGACGTCATCATTAACAACTCCACGATTAAGGGAGACGGTCGTAACTCTGGCGCCCTCTTTGGAGCCCAGACTAACGGCTCCATCCAATTCACCGGAAACAGCCTGGTAGAAACCCCTGCTACCAAGAACTCCGATAACGGCGCTGGCCAGACTCGTCAGAACTACAACGTTGTTGGCGGCTCTTACCTGCTCAAATACGCACCAAGCTACAACAGTGGCTTTGGTAGCACTATCCCTACAAACGGTGCAGCTAACGGCAACGAGGTTCTCTCGCTCTTTACCCTTGCTGACCCATCAACTAACTCTCTGAGCCTCATTAATGCTAACGGAGCAACCTATACCTACCCAGTTGCTAATGCTTCAAGCGATGGTCAGAAGCACGTTTGGGCACCTGCCGCAACCGTTACTTTTGACCTCAATACCCCAGGCGTTACCGGCGTCAATCCAACATTCGCTGACGGCACTACTGCTAACAAGACTGCTCTTGCTATGCGCGGCAACTCTCTTGCAACTGCTTCTTCTGTAGCAGAGGGCTCCACTACCCTACCTGCAGATCCTTATGCAAGTGGTCAGGAGTTTGACGGCTGGTACTACACCGACGCTGCTGGTACCGAGCACCAGTTCACCGCTGATACCCAGGTCACCTCTGACATGACAGTCTATCCACATTGGAAGGCCAACACTGCTTGGCTCTATGTCAGGTATCACAACGGCAACGGCGTTACCGTTATTGAACGCGTTGCTACAAATGCTGGTCGCACCGTTAACGTTCTTTCTAACACTGACGTTAACAATCGCGACAGCAACTTCAACATTGCAGGTAAAACCTTCAAGCGCTGGACCACTCAGGCAAACGGCGCTGGTGACGAGGTTGCAGCTAATTCCAACCTGGCTGTTCCTGCAGGTACCGATACCGTTGATTTGTACGCAGACTGGGAGGAGCAGCACCTTACCGTGTCCTTCTCGGCAAATGGTGGTACTTTCTCTGCAAACAGCGTCTTTAAGCAGAATCCAAACGTCTTTGACATCACCACCGATGCAAACGGCGGAGAAGTTGCAACTATCAAGACTCACCCAACTGTTGCTGAGCAAACTACCATTAATGCTCTACTGCAGAATCTCAGCGGCAATACTCTAAGCGCTACAACTGCTGGAATTGCAAGTCCTACCAGCTCTAACACCAATACTGCCTACACAAATATTGCAACTTTTGAGAACCACATTCTGGACAACGCGGATGAGCCAATGACCTTCTTTGGCATTGTTATTGGTCACAACTATCACTACTGGTTCACTGACGCTGCAGGCAACTCCCCTGCAACCATCAACGGTGGCGCAACGCTTACCAACGACGTCACTTACTACCTCAAGTGGAAGGAAGATCCTTCCATCCAGAGAGTAGAGCTTACTAGCGATCTTCCTGCTGATATGTGGAGTGACTCTCAGAGCAACACCACTCAGATCAAGGAAGTTTCTAACGATAAGAGCTTCAGTCTTACAGGCGCTATTGACGCCACTTCCGTCATTAATCAGATGAGCGCTTTTGAGAATGGCATTGCTGGCGGCCTCGACGACCTAACCAAGATTACGCTTTCTGGCACAACTTCTACCTTTACTGCAAAGCTCACGCTTCCTGCTGGCGTTGTTGTTCCAGCTAATCCAACAGTAACCACCTCTGGCCTTGGTGATCTCTTTGAGGTTACAAACGTTTCCGTCAACGGTCAGGAAGTTACCGTTACCCTGAAGCTCAAGGGCACTTACACCAACTACAAGCAGCTCAAAGACGCTGTCGAGACAGTTGGCAAAGACGATGCAGCTACCGCAGAAATTGCAAGACCTCTTACCGTAACTGTTGATGGTCTCACACTTGACCCAACTCAGGTTACCAATGGTCAGGAGCTCACCGCTACAGGTACTCTTACTGGCACCTTTGAGTCTTTTGCAAAGAACACCGTCACCAACGTCACCAAGAAGTTCGAACTTTCTTGGAACGGCGTTCAGATTGCTGCGAGCAGAGACCCTCGTGGTACCGGCATTCAGCAGACTCTGATTGTGAACAACCCAATTGAGATGAACCTTCCTGCAGATATGCTTGCTGACGAGAATACCGAGCATGACCAGGTCATCACTATGAAGGCAGGTTCTACCTTTAACCTCACCGGTTCAATTCTTGCTTCCTCTATCCAGGAGCAGATGAACAACATTGAGCGCGCCTACCCTAATACCAACCACGACACCATTACGCTGAGCAACCTTAAGTTCAAGTTCACCGCAACCCTGACCGTTCCTGAGGGAATGACCCTCCCAAGCAACCTTGATGCCAACACCATCCAGGCTTCCAACTTTGGCAGCGGCTTTAAGGTCAGCGATGTTCAGGTCAACGGTCGTACAGTTACTGTCACCTTTGAGCTCAGCGATCCATCCTCCATTAGAACGTACTCTGACCTCGAGCGCATTGTTGACGAGGCTAGCGCAAACGGTGGCTGGATGAAGCTTACTATTCCTGGCGTCACCATTGACTCTAACGTTGCTGCAGGTACTCAGCTCACTGCCGTTGGTACCGTTACCGGCTCCTTTAGCGCTATCGCTGACTCTGCTGCTGGCAACCGCAAGGTCTTCTCGTTCACCTGGAATGGTGTCCAGTGGCCAGATGGTAAGGACGCCGTTGCAACTGATAACGACACAATCCAGCTAACCATTACTGTTGCAGAGGATGAGACTCCAGAGACTCCTTCTACTCCAACTAAGCCATCTAAGAAAAAGAAGCAGAAGACTCCATACACCGGAGATGCTTCTGCTGCAGCACCTCTTGCTGCACTTCTCGCTGGTATGAACGCTGTAATGACTTCACTTGGCATTACTAAGCGTCGTAAGAATAAGTAAGAAAGAAAGTGATTGGTTCTGTATCGCTCTAGTTAGGATGTGCTATGAAAAGTAAGGCAAGGATTGTAGCGGGATTGCTTTTAGCTGCCGTTGCATTCGTCGCAGCATTGCTGCCCAACCTTAGCGTGGCTTACGCAGAAGACACCACAGGTCTTCAAATCAATGCTCTGAGCATTGAAGATGCGTCGACTCACGCCCAAGTTGCTGACCTTCTTGCAGGTCAAACCCCTGCTCTGAAGGCAGGAGTCACCTACGCCCTGAATGTTGGCTACACAATCCCTGCATCGTTGCAGTTCTCGCCAACGTACCTCAACGTGAGGTTTGGAGACGGACTCTATGTCACAGGTACTCCAGGTGCAACGTTTACCGTTGGTGGTATCTCAAACACCAGCTTCTCTGACCTGGTTACCGCACCTACGGGAACAGGAACCCTTCCTTACGGCTATCCTGGCGCAAGTTCCGAGAAGAACCGTAGTGGTGATCTGGTCTACATGACCAAAAACGGCTTGACCCAGGTTTCTTCCATAAGAGAAATTCAGTTCAAGCTTGACGATGCTGTTGAGAACCAGAGCGCAAGCCAGGTTATTGCAAACGCAATTCGTGTTAGCTTGAGCACCGCTGCAACACAAAACATTGATCCACATACCTCATCTGTTACTGCAGCTGATGCCATGACCTACGGCTTCTGGGCTGATCAGTCTACCGAAGTTCTCTCAAAAGGTGGCACCACTTCTACCCTGCAGGTTTCTACCACAGGCTCTAAGGTACTCACCGAGGCAAACAGCAAGACTACGGTTCAGGTTGTCTACCCAAGCGATATGGAGCTAGTTGGTGTCAACGAGACCAGCCTCTACAACACCGCAGGTACCATTGTTTCAACCACTGATGATGGCACTAACAAGACCGCAACAGTTGAGTGGAATGAGCCAGGCTCTTACGCAGGTACCCCAACCTTTAAGCCACAGATTAAGGTTCCTGCATCAAGCACCAGACCTAACAACTCAACCTTTAACGTCACCATTAAGAACCTTACTATGTCCGTTTGGAATGACACTCCAAACGTCAACCGTACCTCCGCAAACGCTTCTTCTACGCTTACGGTTACCGTAATTGACGGCCTTAACCCAGAGCGTCTTACCACACACGCTCTTGTCGACACAGCTCCTAACTGGGCATACAAGAAAAACGATACCTACAACGTTCGTCTTGGCACCTACCTCATCAAGAACGAGCTTTCCACAGACACCGCACCAAAAACGCTCGAGATGACCATTGACCAGAACCAGACTGCTATCATCCGCGGCGTCACCATCCCTTACAAGGCTGGTATGACCTATGGTCCAATCCACTGGACCGCATCAGACGGTACGAGCGGAACTGCTGACCCAAGCATTCTGCGCAAATCTGGTGTTTCTGCCCTCATCACCAACACTGCCCTTGGCCTTGATATCAATACCTCCATCACTTCCATCAAGGTTGACCTTGGTCCAATTCTTGGCGGATACGATGGCATTAGGCCAATGAGCGATCTTCTCGACACATGGAATCCAAACAACAAGCATGTCACTGACGAGTTCTACGGTTGGAGCGACATCTCCAACGGCGTTTATGGCTCTTGGAAGAAGGGTACTAACGCCGACGTTGTCACTAACGTCAAGCTCTACAACACCGGCACCACTCCTGACGCAGGCGTTACGCTGACCGCTAAGTCCGGCGCGCCTAAGGTTCTTAACGGCGTTGGTAGAATCGATAAGACCCAGATTAACGGCGGTGAGACCTTCAAGATTTCTGGTCGCATCGACGACGCAAACTGGGACTGGAACCCTCTTCAGGAGCCAGTGCTCTACGTCATCATGCCTGAGGGCTTTACCTACAGTAACCTTACCGTTTCTAACGGCACGCTCAGCGCTCCTGAGTTTGTAGGAACGTACGATAAGGACGGCGTGGCTGTTAAGGTTTGGAAGTACACCATTGATGTTGGCGACGAGACTCGCGGCCAGTATCAGCCAGACTTTACCAGCAAGAACATGAATCTGAGCATGGACGTTCAAACTACTAATCTTGCCGCTAGAGGTACTTACCACATCAATGACTTTATTGGCATTACCACCAAAGACTTCAAGGAAATTGGTGCTCAGATTAAGGCAGAGCACTGGGATCACGAAAACTGGAACACTCACAAGTACACCAGCTTGTTTGGTAACAGCGTCAACTCTGGCGAGGACATGGTTTCTCTCTCCGAGCACCCTGGTATCAACATCGCACAGGCATCTGCCATTGCTGCTGCATCCACTCTATCTGTTAAGGATGGCATCTCTGGAACCGTTACTGACTACACCTACGACTCCGCTAATCCAGGCGCAACTACCCCTGTTATGCAGCGCGATGACACCGCTACTGTCCACATTGCTGTCCGCAATAACACCGGCAACACCGCAAATACCACGCAGCTTTTTGTTCCACTGCTTTCCAAGTCTGCAAACCGCGGTGCTGGCATTAACCCAGAGGGTGCAACTCAGCTTCCTCTTACACTTGAAGGCGTAAGCTCCTCTTCCAATTTCTCTTACCAGTACATCAAGCTGAACCCTGGTGTTACCTACACTGCAAACCATGCTCCACAGCCTGGCGACTACACCGTAGTCACCAATCCTGCTGAGGCCGACATGGTGCTGTTTACTTCAACGCACGCACTTGCTGCAAATAGCGGCGGCTTTGTTGACGTCACTTACAAGGTTGCCGATAACGTAGATGCTTCCTACGACGGTAATCGCAGCGTATTCAGCAGCGTTCTTGACTACGACATTGCTGGTAACCACTCCACTCGTACCCTCTCCACTCACGCTCTGAGCTATGCAGGCATTGACCTCAAGATCAATAAGGTCTGGGACGATAACAACGATGCAGCTGGTAAGCGCCCATCCACAGCTGATTTTGGTGCTAACAATCTGGTTCTCTCTAACGATAAGCACCTTGATACCCACACCATTGCGCCTGAGGTTACCGATAATGGCGATAACACCTACACCATCGTCTACAAGGGCCTTCGTAAGTACGTAGACAATACTGCTGCTGATACTGTTTCGTACACCATCACCGAAAACGTTCCTAATTCCTACGTTTCAAATAGAAGTAGTATTTCTGGCGTTGAGCAGTACACCACCACTCAGTCGCTGGTAAATGTCTACAATGTCAGGCCTACCATTGTGACACCATCCGTTACCAAGATTGTCGAAGGCGATTACCCAGTTGTTCCTATACCTGGAGGGCCTTCACCTGCGTCTCTGGTTAATTCTTACCTGAGCTCAAGTAACGTTAGCGCAGCAGGCGCCACAAGCACTGCAAGCGCGACAAGCGCCGACGACACTGCAAGCGGCAGCTTTGCCGAGAGCCTGATCAACAACTTCCTGGCGAACGGCTCTGAAGACGAGGGCGACGCTCCTAACGTCTTTATCTTTGAGATGACACGCCTTGATCCATCCAGCCCTATGCCTGAGGGATCTACCGGCAATACCGCTCGTACACGCAGGCTTCTCGGTGGCGACGCTGTATTCCGCAACATTACGTTCACTCAGCCTGGCACCTGCGTGTACACCATCAAAGAGGTCACTGGTACTCAGAACATCCAGTACGATCAGAGCGTCTACACCGTTACCTATAATGTTGCTGACGACGGTACTGGCCAGCTTGAGGCAACACGTACTATGACCAAGACTGACGAGGACGGAAATGTCACTACCATTGACCTTGGCGAGAATAACGATGCAGTTGGCGCAGTATTCACCAACGTCTATCCTGATCCACTGCCAGCCAGGGACTATCCAGTTGTCCAGAAGGTTGTTACTGGTAACGCACCAGATGCTCCAACCGACTATCCATCAGTTCTCCCCGACGACAACGGCGGCAACCCACGCACTGCAACAACTCAGGATGTCTTCAAGTTCACGCTCACCCGCAACGATCCTTCCTACCCAATGCCAAACAACGCAACAACAGATAGCGTTGAGACTTCTGTTGATGTTTCTGGCGATAATAACTTCGGTGAGCTAGTCTTTTCTCAGCCTGGCACCTATGTTTACACCATCAAAGAGGTTACCGGTACTAACCAGAGGGTTACTTACGACAAGTCCGTCTACACCCTCACCTACACCGTCTTTAAGAATGATGATGGTGAGCTTGATTTCACCTACCACATTACTAAGACCGCTGAAGATGGAACCGTAACAGAGATTGATCAGTGCGAGTGCAGAAGCACGCCTCCTCTGGTCTTCACAAACGACTATCCAGAGCCTGAGCCTCAGCCGACACCAGATCCTGAGCCGACTCCTAGCCCTGATCCACACAAGCCTTCTAAGACCAAGAAGAAGCGCGTTCTGCCAGACACCGGCGATGTCGCTGAGCTTGTAATTGCTTCTGTTGGCATGGTTGCTTCTGGCGTCACTACTCTCGGCTTTGCACTAAGGGCTCGCAAGCAGAAGTAAGATCCATAACATTCCTTAGTACGTAAAATGACCTCGATTTATTCGAGGTCATTTTTTATTGACTTTTCAAATAATCTATTAAAATATCTCTTATCGGATGTTATTTCATTTCTAGAAAAAGGAATTCCTATGCCCGAAGAGAAAAACAATTTTCATTTGCCTATTGACTTTAAAAAACTAACTGAAGTTGATGCTGGAGAAATTCTTTCAGATATTTATGGGAAAGCTTTAGATGGAATTCCAAAAGTAAGTCGTTCAGTAGAAGAAATGGTAAATGACTACGCTTGTAAAGCCGACACACCTAAAGATGCCGCTCTTATGCTCGTGCAAAATCAAGTTCTCAAATGTGGTACATCAGGTTTTCTTACTGGTCTCGGTGGCCTTATTACACTGCCTGTCGCAATTCCCGCAAATATAGGTAGTGTTCTATACGTCCAATTAAGAATGGTTGCCGGAATTGCAAAATTAGGTGGTTATGATATTAAATCGGATCAAGTACAAACCATGGTATATCTTGCCTTAACGGGATCTGCATTAAAAGATGTTGTTAAACAAGTTGGAATTAAGTTTGGTGAGAAAACACTCCAAGCTGCTATTAAAAAAATTCCAGGCAAAGCATTAGTTGCTATCAATCAGCGTATTGGATACCGTTTAATTACAAAATTTGGCGAAAAGGGAATTATTAATCTCGGAAAAGCAATTCCTCTTATTGGAGGCGTTGTTGGAGGAAGTATTGATGTAATTTCCACTAAAATAATTGCTAAGAATGCAATTGATATGTTTATTAACAATGTAATGCCAGAAGGCTCAGAATTGTCTAATGAAGAAATTGCTGATATAGACTCTATTGATATCACTGATGAAAGTGAATTGATTTAATATTTGATTTAACAGTGAAACAGCCGCCTTCACAAGAGGGCGGCTGTTTTCTTGGACAAGACGTTTTTCTCGCCAGGAGTTACTCCCCTAGCATGGTTTGAAGATCATAACCAAAGGACTTAACAAACTCGTAAGCGTCCTTCTGCCAATCCTCTTTGAAGACGCCAGGAGCAGTCTCGAAGAAGCTAGAGTCCAAATAACGAATAATAATGAGGTTGCTGTTTGGCTGGTCGAAGCCATTGCCCCTACTGAAATCGATACCGTGACCAGTATTTCTTCTCATTGCTGCTTCAAGAATAGGAACTGTGAGCTCGTTGACGGGAACTACAATGTCTGCCCTATCAAAGAAGCCACCTTTTTCTTTAGTGAAGACAAAGAGATTGTTGAGTGCGCCACCAGCAACACACTGAACTCGACGGATGTCGGAAAGCTTGACCTGATGCTTTGCGCCGGAAATCACGCCGTTTGCGATTGTGATCTTTTTCTCTTTGAGGCTGAACCCGAGCTTAGTGTTTAACGTATCAAGGTTATTAGGAAACTCAGTAGTAAGCTTGTTAGCTGCTAAAGCAAGGATGATAACCTTGGTATCAAGAATGTTATGGCCAAAACCACGATACTTGAGATCTGTGTCAATGCTAGCGAGGTTATGACCGTCGTTATCCTTAAAGGTAATCTCGTAAGGACCGTTTGAGCTGCAATAATTCAGTAAGAAGGTTGAACCGACCTCTGAAAACAAAACCTTGACCTCTGGCTTTCCATTACCTGGAACATAAGCCAGACCATCTTTTGTAACGGTATAAGAATACTTATCGTCGCACTTAATAGATACCTGACGGTCATCAAAAATGCTTCTCATGTGCCTTTTACCTCCACGTTTTGCAGTACAAGAAATAACTAGGAACTATCTTAAAATTATATCGTGTTGCTGGATAATTCTTTGCTGCACGCTAAGTTTTCGGCGGATGAAGATAACTTGACGTTGGCAGAGCCGTCAAAATCGTCAGGGTAATTTGATTCCTGCATAATAGAATCTGTTTATTCATAATCGTGAATACCGCAATTTTAGGGTATTAATTTTAGTGCCCAAAAAGGTAAAAAAGCCGTTTAGTTGGGGATGAAAATTGAAATTATCTTATTTGAAGCCCAACTAAACGCATTTTTTACCATGGTTAAAAGTTTTTCCTGGGCAAACGCGTATGCAGAAAAATGTAACCCCCAACTAAACGCATTTTTTACCACTTGGCGCTAATGCGGGAGCGAGAACTTTACAAAACACCAGGATAGCAATACGACGGGATAGTTCTGCGCCGCACATACGGTGGCTTTGACAGACTGGCGGCTTTGGTGGCCTTCCACGCGCTACGCAAAACAGGCTCCTGGTTTTACCAGGAGCCTGTTTTTAGTTAGCTATCAGCGTGTTCGGAAAGCCGCCCAGCTACTAGCTGTTCTTCCTTCTCAGAGCAATACCAAGACCACTCAGGGACAGAGCTGCAGCTCCAACAATTGAAGCAATACCTGAAGCGTCACCAGTGTAAGGAAGACCTGGCTTCTTAGGCTCTGGAGTAGTAGGTGGCGTGGTTGGAGGAACAACAGGAGCAGTGTTGGTCACTGTGAAACCGTCGTCCTGATTACCTGTGATCTGAGTTGTATAACCAGAGATAGGAGTCTCGGAGATGGTGTATGCGTACTCGTGACCATCAGTCTTGTCGTAGAACTCAAGGTTGCTGAAGGTGTGCTTCCAGTCGTCAGCCTTGGTGATGGTTACCCTATCAACCTCGACACCATCACGATACAGAACAATCTCAGCAGAATCACCTTCCTGGTTCTCCCAAACCTTGGTGACCGGAATGTCGCGAGTCTTCATGTTAGTGTTAGTTACTACATAGTTGGTAGCGTCGCCAGTAATCTGCGTGGTGTAACCATCAACTGCATCCTCAGTAATGGTGTAGTTGATCAGTGCGCCATTGTTGTACTGGTTAAGGTTGCTGAACGTATGCTGCCAGTTGTCTGCAGCAGTCAGAGTAGCGCTCTGAACCTCAACGCCGTCAGCAAGCAGGTGAATAGTTACGCTATCAGCAGGTGCACCAATCCACTTCTTTGTTACTGGAACAGAAACCTTACCTTCAATGGTGTTGGTAACTGTAAGCTCAGTAGCTGAAGAACCAGAGTAGGAAGTGGTGTAGTGAGCAATTGGGTCTTCCTTGACGGTGTACTCAATCTCGTGACCAGCGGTATAACGTGGCAGGCCGTTGAAGATGTGAGACCAGTTGTTACCTGCGTTCAGGTCAAACTCGTCAACCTGAGTGCCGTCTGCATAGAGCCTGACGTGAACACTAGTAGGACGCAAGCCCTGAGCATTATTGTCGTCAACCCAGACCTTCTTAACTGGGATACTCAAAGCCTCAGGAGCATGCTGGTTTGTAATCTCAAAGCCATTGATGCTTGTGGCGTAGTCAGGTACAGCGTCCTCAGAAACGGTGTAGGTAATCTCTGTGTTGCCACTGAACTTAGGCAGGTCAGAGAAGGTGTACTCCCAGTTATCTGCAGCGGTAACAGTCTTGTGCTGAACCTCAACACCATCTGCAAGAAGCCTGACAACAATGGAAGTTGGACGCTTACCGTCGTTGTTGTTAGAGTCGTCCCAGAGCTTCTTGCCAGAGACGGAGACCTTCTCCTGCTGCAGCTGGTTGGTAACACTCAGTGCAACGGAATCGTTTGGTGAATTCTCATCTGCCTGACCAGAAGTAGCAGTCACCTTGTACTTCTTGCCATTGTAAGTGACCATGCCATTGGCGTCTGTGCCTACCTCTTCAAGAGTGTAGACGATAGGAGTCTTTGTGCTGGTACCGTCGTTGTGAGTCTCAACAGTGTACTTACGAAGATGCGTGAACGAAGCAGTCCAGTTGTTGGCCGCGGTAAGGTCAAGCGTCTTACCAGTATCAACACCGTCGGCAAGAAGCTTTACGGTAATGGAGGTAGCATCTGGCTGAGTAATTGCGTTGCCGTCAGCGTCAAGCCACTTCTTCTCTACCTTGACATCCATGATGTCAACAAGCTGGTTTGCGACCTTCTCGGTACGACGCATAGCAGCTTCGTTGTTGTAGATAACGCTCATGTCGTTGTATGCAAGAGCCTCGGAGAGGTTTGGATCATACAGTGGTGCCTTCATGGTAAGAACAGCAGACAGAACGGTGTATGGAGGCAGAATAGTGCCATCCTTACCAACAATCTTGATTGCCGTTACCTTGGTGTAGTCAGCTGGAGTCTTAGTCCATTCTGGACTGTTAATCTCGTTGATATCGTTCTGAGCTGGGTGTTCATCGGTGCGATAGTAAATCTCGTACTGGGAGCTGACGTCAGTTGAACCAATCCTCAGATCAATAGGACCCTGAAGTGTATTGCTAAAAGCAGAGTTTCTGCCGTCGCCCACATATGGCAACACGTCGTACATAAGAATCTTATTCATTGGCGTGTTGTAGTAGTTACGAATGCTCAGACGATACTGGAACAATCCGCTGGTATCGGTGACGCCAGCAAAGTCAGTCATGATAGTAGCCGAGGTAAATGCCCTACCGTAGAATGTACCGCCGCCAGCGATGTTTGGCTCAAGACTACGGATGTGCTTATCAGACTGGATACTCTCAACGTTGTTGCCAAGAACCTTTGCGGTTGCCTTCAAAATAGTCTCATCAGTGACACCATTCATATTGATGTCAAGGTCATCCTTGACAAAGTTACTGGCGTTGTACATACCAGAGAAATCATCTGGTGTGCCGTGAGTCCAGTTTGTGGCGTAGAAGTAGACGTCATTATTGTTGTTCAGAACGTCATTCTCGGCCTTAGAAGGAATGATGTTGTCGTTGATTACCAGGTTCCTAATCTCATAACCCATGGTTCCATACTGATACACGTATCCAGATGGAAGGGTAATCTTAATTGCATTGCGTCCAGTCTCGTTGTAGTTCCTGATGTACTCAACCTTCTCAGGCTGCAGCGAGTCAGCAATCACTGAAACAGAGGTATTCTCGTCATAAGAAACGCCAGCAGGGAGAAGGTCGACGAAGGTTGGATTCTTCAAATAACGAGCAGGTGAAAGCTCTGACAGTGCAAAGCCAAAGCGAGCACTGAAGCGCTCGTTTGGCATACCAACGTGCTGGTACCAAGAGGACTTGGACAGCCAGACCTTCTCGCTAAATGGAGTAAAGCGAGAAGACCAATTTGCGGAGAAGTTCATTGGGGTCTTAGTGCCGTCAGTATTAACTTTGTTGGCGTTGACCTTGATGATGTTGGTAATAGGCCTATCGCTGTAAACCTCGCCAAATGGATTCATGAACATCATCTGGATGTTGAAATCAATGTTGCTGGCTGGCTGCAGGGTTACGTTCTTGAAGTAAATACCAATCTTCCTGTACTGAGGAGATACAGCGGAAGCATTGGATGGATCAAGCGTACCCTGGTTGATCTGGTCCAGATAGGACTGCAGCTGCTGCTTGCTTGCCGAATTCATGTCAGCGCGGTAAAGCCAGTTTGCTCCATTTTTCGTAGTTGGAATAATGTCGTAGCTGCCGTCTGCCTTGTAGCCACGGACCTCAATCTGGTCCATGGAGAGTCCGACTCGCTGGCCAACTGCAATAAGGTTGCCAGTCAGCGCAGTCATGAAGAGGCGGTTGTCAGTGTTGGCAACATCCTCGATGAACTCGATGTCGGTGAGTGGGGCGTCCAGCTTGTTGACCAACTTGATGGTGTAATCAAGCTTCTTAACAGCAAGACCGTTCTTGTCGTACTGGATGGTAACGGGACCGCGCTTGCTGAGCATACCGTTGCCGCTGAAATCATTACCAGCAAGACGGAATTGCTTAGAGTCGTCATCAAAGTTGTGCTCGTTACCAGGAACCTGACCCACGGTCTCTTCTGCAGCACTTGGGTTGTAAGGAATACCCTGAAGTGTTGCAGTGTTGTTGAAGATTACGCGATTAGTGCCATCGAGGTAGCGAGCGCCTGGGAAAGAAAGCTTGAGCTGGGAATATCCAGGAAGGTTATCTCTGATGTAGTCATTGAGAACGGTGGTTCCTGCAGGAATATCAAATTTGAGGGTTACGGTACGTCCATCTGGGCTGAGCGTCCAGTTGGGGTTCTTAGCTGGGTCAAAGTGAGCGGTAACGGTCTGACCTGCTGCGTTTACGTATGTAGGAAGGGTATCAGTAATGATGATGGAGCGATAAGCACGATGATACTGGAAAAGCCTAAAGCTGAAGATAACGTCTGAGGTCTTGTCATTAGAAAGAGCGGACGAATCACCTGGGGCATTAATGCCACCGTACAGGAGCTGATCATTAGTCTCCTCACCTGCAACCTGCTTCATGAGCCAAGGCTTGTCATAGGTGATGGAGTATGTCTGATCCGGCATGTTAGCAAGCTCGGTGCCGTCCGCATTGTACACACGAACAACTGGCTTGAGCTGGAAATCTGCTGGGGTAACCAAGTACCTAAAACTCATAACATAAGGGAGCTCCAGCTTAACGGTGGTATCGATAGTATTGAGGTACAGGCGCTTAATGGTCCTACCATCAGGGGTAACGATGGTCTCCTCGCGCTTGATAATAGGCTGTGTAGCTGCTGCTGGAGTAGCAAAGTTATCAAGGTAGGTATCAGGAGTAATGTTGTTGGTGTTGTTGACATCCGTAGAGGACTGCTTGGTGTTTACCTCAATCTCCAGGTAAAGACCGTCGATTGGCTTATGGAGGCCAGTTGCGTCAATCTCGATACCTGTGGAGATGTTTTCATTGTCCTTAACGGTTGTGGGTGAAGTGGGCTTGAGATTAACAGTAAGTTCTCCGTCAGCGCCAAAATCAATGTTCTGCGACAACGGATAGGTCACTGCCTTTGCAACAGTGCTTGTACCCAAAATAATGATACCGGTGAGCATCATTATTGCTGCAAACATAGTTGCAAACGACTTCTTAAAGTTGCTCATATCAACCCCATCTTTCCTATCGAACGTACCCCTGGAGCTATACAAAGCTCCACTAAACATACTAATGGTTTTTGACAAAATATTTAAAGAAATATCGTGTTCAACTAAATTTTTTTATTTCAATCTTGGACAAAGACTTTGAAAACTGACTAAATTGCGCTCAATTAATGCTACAAAGTGCGTAGATTTAACTTCATTACTCCTGGCGAGAAAAACGTGCACACCAAGCCATTCTTTTTTCCATTTCTTTTATGCTCCTTCAAAAAAACTGGCTGGCGTATACGCGTCAGCCAAGAATAATTCTTCGGTCAGTACTTTCTGCAAAAAATGATACTGGAATGAGTACATATCAACAATAAACAGACATCCCTATGAATAAATAATCAAATTAACTCCACAGTTTTCTTCACTTTTGAGGCTGGGAGCGGTCTTCACTTTTGGGGCCGGGAGCGATCTTCAGCGAGCTGCCAAAACCGTAGGGTTTCTCGCCAAAATGTTGTGGATACAACAAATGAGCGTAATAAACAAATGTAAAATAGAGTTACTGCCAAGCAATCTACAGATAAAATTAAACAAACTGCTGTTAGACACTATAGGAGAGTCGTGCCAGAACGAGCCTACATTTCCAGATCAACTCACCTGATGGGCGCGACTATTACCATTTCTTTATTGCCACCCTCCAATGATTCGCAGGAAGAGTGCACTGCAGAACAGCTACTTGACGATGTCTTTGAACTCCTTAACATCTATAACCAGCGGTTTAGCGCAAACGACGCCAATTCCGAGCTTATGCAGGTCAATCATGCAGCAGGCAAACATCCTGTCCCCGTTGACTCCGAGCTGTTTGAGCTCATTCAGATTGGCAAAGAACAAAGCCTTATACCTGCAAGTTATTTAAACATTGCACTTGGCCCTTTGGTACAAACCTGGCGAATCGGCTTTTCTGACGCTCGCATTCCAAATAACGCCGAGGTCACGCACGCGCTGTCGCTTACTGATCCACAACTCATTGAATTGGATCCTCTGAGCTGCACCGTGTTTCTCGCCAAAGAGGGCATGAAGCTGGACCTGGGGTGCTTGGCCAAAGGCTATATCGCTGACAAAATTGCAGATTATCTGAAAAGTCAGCACATTGATTCCGCACTTATCAACCTTGGCGGTAACATTAAGACAATTGGCGCCAATGTGCTTGCGAACAGGCCGTGGCAGATTGGCATCCAGGATCCGCGACAACCGCGAGGCACTAACCTTGCTGTGCTGCCTATTTGCAACCAGTCCGTGGTAACCTCCGGTACCTACGAAAGGAAACTGCAGGTAAACGAGCACACCTATCACCACATTCTTGACCGCAAGACAGGCTATCCAGTTGACACGCAACTTGCGAGCATCACGATTATCTCGGACAACTCGCTTGATGGAGAAATTTGGACCACGCGCCTTTATGGCGAGAAACCCCGTCAGCTCCTTGCCTGTGTGGAACAAGAAAAAGACATCGAGGCGCTCATAGTAACCACTGATAATCACGTATATTATTCGTCGGGAATCTCGCCTGAGTTCCTTGCGTAATTCAGAAAGGAAGTTTGATGCTTAACTTTGTTGGCCTTATTGGCACCAATTCAAAAGAGTCAAATAACCGAAGACTCCTGCAGTTTATGCAGAAGCACTTTGCCGACAAGGCCTCTATTGAGCTGGTGGAGATTGACAACATTCCCCTGTTCAACAAGCCTCAAAAGATGAAGGTCCCCGAGGTTGTCTCAGAGCTTGCAAAGAAAATTGAGGCCGCCGACGGCGTCATCATCGCAACCCCAGAGTACGACCACTCCATTCCAGCTGTCCTGCAAAACGCGCTTGCTTGGCTGTCCTACGGCATCTTCCCTATGGTCAACAAGCCAGTCATGATTGTCGGCGCATCCCTGGGCACGCTCGGATCTTCTCGCGCACAGCTTCAGCTCCGCCAAATTCTGGACGCTCCCGAGCTCAAAGCCGCAATCATGCCAGGTTCCGAGTTCCTTCTTGGCCGAGCCCCTCAGGCATTTGACGAGAAGGGCAGCTTGAAGGACAAAGCTACCGTCAAGAAGCTTGACCTACTCTTTGACGATTTCCGTCTGTTTGTGAAACTCAACGAGAAAATGGCCGCATCGCGCGAACTTCTCCGCAAAGAGGCCGAGAACTTTGACTGGGAAAACCTGTAGGCCTGGAAGGAACTACTACTATGAAATTTGTCGGAATCGTCGGTTCAAATGCGGAGATTTCCTATAACCGAAAGCTTCTGCACTTCATCAAAAAGCATTTTGCCAAGCAGTTTGAGCTTGAAATCCTTGAGATTGATAACATTCCTCTGTTCAACCAGGACCTCAAGTGGGACGAGAACTTCCAGCTCCGCCTGCTGTACAACAAGATTACCCGTGCTGACGGCGTCATTATTTCTACACCCGAACACAACCATACCATCTCACCTGCGCTTAAGAGCGTCATCGAGTGGCTCTCCTACGATGTGCATCCATTTGAGAACAAGCCTGTCATGATTGTCGGAGCTTCTTACTACGACCAAGGAACTTCTCGCGCGCAAGTGCATCTGCGCAAGATTATGGATGCTCCGGGCGTAAACGCATACGTTTTACCTGGTAACGAGTTCCTTCTTGGAAAGGCCAAGCAGGCTTTTGATGAGGACGGCAACATTATCGACGAGCGCACCGTCGGCTTCCTGGGCTTTTGCCTGGATAACTTTGTCAAATACGTAGAGGTGGTCTCCAAGTTGAAGAAGCCAAAGCCAATCGCGCCAGAGGATCTGGACGTAACCAACTCAATTTCCACCACTATCCAGGGCATTGATCCCGACGATCCTGATTGGGTCGAGAAGGCCGCCGAGCTTGTGGGCGCGGTCTCGGGCGACACATACGTTAAACTTGATCACGGCATTTTGACGGTTAACCAGATTGACATGTTCCTGAAGGCAATGCCATTTGAGCTGACCTACGCAGACGACAACAACCAGTTCCTTTACTACAACAACGCTCACGACAACCCAGACACTATGCTGGCAAAACGCGTTCCTGAGCAGTCGGGTGACCGTCTTTCCACAGTTCACAGCTCTCTTCCTGAAGGCCGCATGAAAAACGTTGAGTTTGTCATTGGCGTGCTTCGTAATGGCGACAAAGAGTACGTACGCACCATTGTCCCAGGTACACCAGCTGATATTATCAACACCCACAACTACCAGGCAATGTACTATCCCGACGGCTCGTATGCAGGCATCAATGAGATTGTCTTCAACTTCAAGCCATGGTTGGATTGGTACTTACAAACCACTGGCCAGCGTCTTGTAAGTGCTAGCGGCGCAGTTGTTCCGCCAGCTGGCGCTCCCGCCCCTGCTGCTGGTGCTCCCGCACCAAGTGCAGGCGTAGATGCTACCTCGGGTGCAAGCGCTTAACGTGCAGCTACGCGCCGTGAAACGCCGCGATGCGAATGACGCGCCTACCTGCACATACGTGCGACCGCAACGCGCGTCCACGACGCGTCATAGCAATACGATCTCTCCTCGCCTTCCAGAAATAGATCTCTGGAAGGCGAGTTTTTTGTATTAAGTTGCGAAATTTCTATTTAGGCTAAAGATGTATTCATTTCTACGAATATCTATGCTCAGATATTCAATTTTGTGTATCACTCAATTTTTGGACCAATATTTTAGGGGCTAAAAAGGTAAAAAACCCGTTTAGTTGGAGATTAAATCTTTAAAAATCAAATTTCAGCTCCAACTAAGACGATTTTTTACCACCGTTGCAATTTTTTATCTGCGAAAACACGATATGCAGAAAAATGAAACTCCAACTAAACGCATTTTTTACCACTTTGGCAGAAATTAATGCTCATCATCATTGAGCACTACTCAATCAACTGGGCATCTTTCACTCAACTGTTCATCGCTTAGCACGTCGGACACCATCGAGCACTACCGAGGCCATCTAACGTTATCCAACAACATCACACATCATTCGGCAGCTACTACCCTTCAAACTTGTTGATCTTTCGATCGTAAGTGAGCAGGCCGTTTACCTCTTCCTCAACGTCAGATACCTGCGTATAAACGTATCCTGCAAGACCTTCGACCTGCAGCGATTCCGCCTCTGAGAGCAGCTTTTGGACAGCTCCTCGCCAATCCTCAACTGTGACAAAATCCCCGTATCCGTATGAGTGGTCAAGCGACGTGTGACCTGGCGTCATCTGCGCGAGGCCACCGAACTCAGAGATTATCACAGCTCGATTCCCCCATTGCTTCCCGCTCCAACCTGCGCGAAGTGGTCGGAAGTAATTGTGAATGCTCAGAAAATCACCACAGTCCTGGTCATACCAACCGCTCGTCGCATCGATTGGACGTGTCGCATCCAATGCGCGAACAGCCTCAGTAGCTGCGCAAGCATCAAACTGTCCCCAACCCTCGTTAAAGAGCGTCCAAAATCCAATCGAAGGATGCCTGTCCAAAAGCTTGACCATTTCCTGACAAGTTTCTGTCCACTCCTTGCGATAGCCTTCGTCACCTGCAGATAAAGCCTCGTGATGCCTTGGCGTTGTATCGTCAAATCTTCCCCAGGTAAAGCTGAATAGCGTCGGCTTTTGACTCGTGTGCCAAGGACTATACGCGCTACCTCCCGAAACGCAATCCTGCCAAACTAGCATGCCAATACGGTCGCAGTGGTAATACCAGCGTTCGCTTTCAATTTTAATATGCTTACGCAGCGTATTGAAACCAGCCGACTTCATGGCTTCTACGTCATATACCAGCGCATCATCGGACGGCGCCGTCAGCAATCCGTCAGGCCAATAGCCCTGATCCAGCACGCCACGCACAAAATACGGCGCTCCATTCAAATGTACCCTTGGAACACCAGCTCCGTCAGGCTTCACCTCAACAGTACGAAACGCACAATAGCTCCGAACAAAATCGACTGCCGCGCCATCCCGCCAAAGTGTTGCCTCCACGAAATAGAGGTACGGTCTCTCCGGAGACCACAACTGAGGTTCATCTACCTGCAGCTCAGCAGATACCTCCCCCGTCGCATCTACCGGAAGCCTGGCGAGAAGAACGTCTTGTCCAAGCTCATCCTTGAGCGCCAACTCCAGCTCCAGTGCCTCTGACTGCAAGCTTGCCTGCCCGCTTACCTGTACGTTCGTCTTAACTTCAAGCACGCCGTACATGTCGCCCTTCAACGTTAGCGACTCAAGATGAGCTGCAGAAACAACTTCATACCAAACGCTCTGCCAAATGCCACTTTGAGCGGTGTACCAAATGTCGCCACGAGAAAGTCGCTGTTTACCTCGCAGTTGAGAGCCGGCGTCACTTGGATCCCAAACGCAAAGCACAAGCTCAGCGGTGGTCCCACTCTTCGCCGCGTCCGCCACCTTCGCCGCAGTCGCCACCTCAGCCGCACTCTCAGCCACGCCTTCCGCCTCGACCAACCCAAGCAGATCCGTGATGTCAAACGAAAACGGCAGGTAGCCGCCGGTATGCGTGCCGGCGAGCTTGCCGTTTACAAAACACGCGCACATCCAGTCGACCGCATCAAAGTGCAGAATAAATCGCTGTTCATCGGCCAGTTTTTGCAAGTCAATTCTGCGCCTGTACCACAAAAGCTCATTTGGACGCACCGTACGACCAACACCAGAGAGCGGAGCTTCTGGCGAGAACGGCACCACAATCTGTCCATCCCAACGGGAAGGAATTACCTGTTGCGCGAGGGTTTCTACGTCCACCTCGCCATCTACCGACACAATCGCATAATCCCACACGCCGTTCAGCATCACGTAATTATCGCGCTGCATACGAGGACGCGGATGCTCAGGCAACACGTTCGATGTATCAAGCGTCTCTCCCCAAACAGTCGTCAGAGAATTAAGCGTTTCCTCCGTATGTTTTTTGGGTGCACTTGCCAAAACACGACGAATATCCAGCATCGCATCTCTCGTTTCTCATGAAGCAGCAGGTACAAGCACTAACAAACTAGCATGACGTGAATAGAGCAGGCATGACACAAGCATGCCTTGCGGACGTATGTATATCATAGCCGCTTCGTAAAAGTATTTATATAGCGAGAAAATCAAACAAGCCCCAGCTCACCTATGGGGCTGGAGCTCAGCTAAAAGCAAATATCGACGTGAATATCCACGTGAATATCCACGTGAATATCCACGTGAATATTCACGTAAATGTTCACGTTAAACGTTAGCGCTTGGGAAACCACGGAATACAACGATTAACTCGCTTGCAGTACTCTCTGTACTCATCGCCAAACTGCTCGAGAAGCCACTTCTCCTCCGTGGTTTGCATCATCACAGTTAAAAGCGCCCAAAACACAAACGGCAGCGGCAGTAGATAAAGGTTGCTTGAAAGCAAAGCTGCGCCCGACATAACAAACGCAAATGCGGAGTAAATAGGGTTTCTGACCAGTGCATAAACACCAGTGGTTACCAGTTGATTTGCGATGATTTTCTCGCGAAGTTTTTCTTTGATGGCAGCGGATACCCACAGCCAGATGCCCACAATCAGAAAGGCCGTGCCCACGGTGTGCATCACGCCGACCGTGGCTCGAATGCGAAGGTACGGAAGAAATCCCAGCTTAGATAGGGCAATGCACGCGACCGTCAGCACCGTAATGACAATCACATAAGCGGGGCCGACGCCAAGCACCGGAAGGTGATCCTTCTTCTCGTTCTGAGCAGGCATTTGTTAAACTCCGTTCGGTTGGCGCTTTGTTAGCTTTAGCTAACTACACCATACAGTTTACACCTAAAACTACACTTTGACGTGCGGATTTTATCTAATACTTCTCACTGTCACTCACTATATGAGTGTCCACCACACTGGACACTCAGAATCTTTTTTGGACCTATGATTATTCAACAGTGAGAAATAAATTACCTGTTCAAACAGCTGATTTTTCTCTAACATCTCTGAAAGGAACACACCATGGATCGAACAATTAACGTATCTACAAATATGAGCACGCAAGTTCCGCCTGATACCATAAACGTTGATATCACTATTCAGGGAACTTCGAAGACCCGTGAAGAATGCACCGCCAAATATAACGAGCTGCTTCAAACAATGAAAGATTCACTTGAACAAAACGGACTATCCTCTTCAATTTTGAAAAACAACAGGTACTCGATTTCAGCTCACGAGATTAAGCAGTATCAAAAAGAAAAATGGGAGCGTTATTACGTTGCTCATACAATTGTTGAAGGATTTGATTTTCGTGCAGAATTGTCCATTAAAGAACAACTTGAGACAGACCTTGTAGAGAAAATCTGGAAAGCACTCAGTTCGTGTGGAGATGAAGTGACTTTCTCAGTTGAATTTGCAATAGAAAATGAAAAACCTATTAAGAACAAACTTTCTACTGACGCTATTATTTCTTGTCGTCAGCAAGCTAACCTTCTTGCCAAAGCAGCTGGTGCAAAGGTTGTTGGACTGCAAAATGCGACTTATGACATTAAAGAAAAAGACTTTGTCTATACGGCTTGCGCTTGTAGTGCGTATGACGATTACGAAAGTAAAAATCAAGTACCTGCATTTGATCCGTCAGATATTGACGTTAATTGTTATGTAAAAACCACATGGGACATCAAGCTCCTACCGCCAGACGATCTTTTGTAATCCGTAATTTACCGCACCTCAAAGGGTTTCTCGCTTGGCGAGAAACCCTACTTGTAGCAGCCGCCCGCTGCACTCACCCCACTTACTGGTAGCGGAGCGACTCAACAGGATTGAGCTTTGAGGCTCGACGAGCAGGCCAGTAGCCAAAGATAAGTCCGATGCCAATGCAGATTCCCGAGGTAATCATCACAATGTTTGGGGTGATGATGGGCGTAATACCAGTTTCAAGCTGTATCATGCTGCCGAACGATCCAGCCAGACCCCATGCCCCAGCGTAACCCAAGGCAATGCCAATCACACCGCCCATAATGCAAATCAAGATGGACTCGCACAAAAACTGCTTGGTGATGTCGGACGCGCGAGCGCCAAGAGCTTTACGCAGGCCAATCTCCCTAATGCGCTCCGTCACGTTGGTAAGCATCATGTTCATGATGCCAATACCGCCAACCAGAAGCGAAATACTTGCCGTGGCGGTAACCAGGACCTGGAACGACATCAGTGTTGCGTTCATCTGCTCAATGATGGACGAGAGCGTCATGACTGTCACACGATCTTCTGCCTGCGCAGAAGGAATATTGAACCAGTCCAGCAACCAGGACTTTGTTTCATCTGCAAGCGCCTTCATGTCAACGTTTTCGCGAGCGTAACCAAAGACCTGGCTAATAGTTTTGGTGCCCGTCAGGCGCGCGGAATACGTGGAATACGGGATGTAGGCCAGCAGTGTATCGCCTTGCCCGCCCCCATTTGGGCCACTGTCAACCACGCCCACAATGGTGTAGCTGTCGTTGTTGATGCGAACGACCTGCCCAATGGACGCGTCTGCGCTGCCAAAGAGTTTCTCGGCAGACAATTTGTCGAGAAGAACGTTTCTAGAAGTGTCATCTACGTCGGACTTTGTGAAGAGCGAGCCCGCTGATGCTTTGAGGCCCATAACGGTGAAGTAGTCGGGCGTGCAGCCGATGATTCGCGCGTCGAACTGTTTCTCGGCCGAGTTGACGCGGGCCATGGTGGAGTCGATGCCGGTGACAAGCTCATACCCTGGTACGCTGAGCTGCAGCATATCAAGATCTTGCTGCGTGACCTCGCGGTCTGGCCACGCATAGATCATGACCATGCGCGACTGATTGAGGCCCAGCGAGCTGACCAGCGAATACTTGATGCCGTCGATAAGCGCCGTCATGGCAATAACCGCGCTGATGCCAATAACAATACCCAGCACCGTCAACAAGCTACGGCCGCGGTTAGCGTTGAGCGCAGACAGGGTTTCTCGCAGCAGATCCATCAACCTCATAGCGCGACACCTCCCGTCCCGGGTCGCAAGGTGCTGCCTGCTGGTGCGGCATGCGCGCCCATCGCGGCATGTGCGCCCAGCTTCGTATCCGCGCCCGTCGTGGACTGTGCAGCGTGCTGCCTCACAAACTCCTTTTCCTGCTCGTCTGTAAGCAGGCGGCCGTCACGAATGTGTACCACGCGGTCAGCCCAAAAGGCAGTCTCGGGGTCGTGTGTAATCAGCACGATTGTCTTGCCGCGCTCCTGCATGGACTTGAACGTGTTGAGTACCATCTCACTTGTTGCAGAGTCCAGGTTACCTGTTGGCTCATCAGCAAAAATAACCGCCGGGTCGTTTACCAGCGCACGAGCAATGGCTACGCGCTGCACCTGACCACCGGAAAGCTCGTTGGACTTATGCTCGTAGTACTCCTCGGGCAGGCCAACAGAACGCAGCGCCTTCCAAGCACGCAACTCTCGCTCTTTTGCGGGAATGTCCGAGTAGATGAGCGGCAGCATAACGTTTCGCAGCACCGTAGTGCGCGGCAGTAGGTTAAACGACTGGAAGACAAAGCCCAGACGTGTGGCGCGAATCTCCGCTAGATCGTCATCGGAAAGATCTGCAACCTCAAGTCCCTCGAGCTTGTACGAGCCAGCAGTAGGCGTATCCAAGCAACCCAAAATGTTCATCAGGGTTGATTTGCCCGAGCCTGACGGACCCATGATGCAGAGAAACTCGCCCTTCTCCACAGTCAAGGAAACACCCCGTAGAGCGTGCGTCAAACCTGCAGCCGTCTCGTAAATGCGATGCAGCTTATGTACCTCAATTACCTTGGACATACGCGTCGCCTACTTGGAATCTTTGGAGCCTGTTGCGTCAGTCGATGAGCCAGACGTTGCGCCTGTCGGGGCGTCCATAGCCGCGCCCTGAGATGGACCGCCAGCGCCGCCGCCAATCATCACCTCAGTGCCGTCCTCAATACCGGCGCCCTCGATGACGGCCGTCGTAGAGCTTTGCGCCTTTACGGTCACTGGCACACGCTCTACCTGAGGATAGCCCTTCTCGTCACGAGAAGTGACAACATTGACGTAAGCGCCATCGCCATCGTCCATGACGGCAACAAGAGGTACGGTCAGCACGTTGTCCATGTGCTGAATCATGATGTCTACGTTGGCGGTCATGCCCGGCTTGATGGAGGCGTCGGGACTGCTGATGAGCAAATCAACGGTATAAGAAACAATGGATCGACCGGGGTTATCGTAACTTGCGCCCGCGTCGGCACCGTTGGATGAAACAGCAGAAACGTGAGTAACCACGGCGTCGCAATACAGGTCTCGCAGAGCTGTAAAGCTGACCTGCGCCTTCTGATCAACGGCGATGCGAGAAATGTCTACCTCGTTGATCTGGACGTTGACCTTCATCTGGGAAAGGTCCGCGATAGTAATCAGAGGACCGGCGTTGCCAGCACCTGGCGCGGACGAGCCAACCGAAGCGCCGTTCACCGCGTTCATCACAATGACCGTACCGTCACAAGGAGCGGTGACTACACGCTTATCTGCCTGGGCAATTGCGTCGTTGTAAGCAGATCGTGCCTCCTCAAGCGCAATCTGAGCGCTCTCCAGATTTGCCTCCGCCGCTTCCACGGCAGCAGCAACGGACGCAGCATTTGCTTCTTGTCCGTCCTCGCCCGCTTCGGGGACACCGTTGCGTGCGGACGCTAGGGCTGAGCGAGCCTTACTGACCTCGTTCTCAGCTGCTTTTACCTGCTGAGATGCCTTACGAACAGCCTTATCCAGCTCATCGTTCTTGATGGTAAAGAGCTTGTCGCCCTTATGAACGTACGTGCCCTCGGAAACCTGAACGTCCTGAATAATGCCATCTACCTCGGGAGTTACTACGGTTGACGACACGGGCTTAATGGATCCAGACGCGGAAACAGAATCGCTAAACTCGCCGCGCGTGACAAACGTAGTGCTTGGCATCACTGTGGTGTTCTGATTCTGGCCGCCCTGACACATAGGCAAAATCAACAACGTGACGAGAAGAACAAAGACTCCGCCGGCTATTCCTGCCTTAATAAACTTCTTTTTACGACGAGCTTTGCGGTGACGTGCAAGACTCTCGTACGCCTCACGAGCTTCAGCGTCTTCTTCACTTTCACCTGGAGAAATGACACCAATCTGGGAGCCTAAGTTAGCCGTCTGATCAGCAATTGTTGGTAGCGTAGAGGCAAAGGCTGCCTGCTGATATCCTTCGGGTGGCGTGGGGATGTTAGGGGCTCCGGCGCCTGTAGCGCCTGTAGTGCCCGGCGCGCCTGTGGAGCCCGCATCGCCTGCAGTGCCCGCACCGGCCGCATTTCTCTCGTTGGCTTCTTGTTTTGAACCGTGATTGAAGTGAAGCATAGGTCCCTCCGAAATCCATGCTTAAAACACGAGAAATCCCAGAAGAAATCAGTTTGACCTTTCAGTTTATATAAAAAATTTTCAGCAGAAGTTAGCTTGCTTGAACAACTACGGCGAGCGGTATAAAAGCAGCGGTCTGTGTCGGTGGGCTACGCAAACACAAACGTGCAACCTTCATAACTACCCAATGTATTTCTCGCCCTATTGCACCACAAGTCTAAAATTGCCGTTTGATTGTCGAATGCACCATTTAATCGATGTAGCAGAATCAATCAGCGATAAGTCATGTGAGACCAACAATAAAGCCCCTGGATATTCAGATAGTAAACGTTCAAGCGCTACTGTCGAACCAAGGTCCAAATAGTTAGTTGGTTCATCCATTACGATAAGCTCTGGTGATTCGAGCATTCCCTGCGCAAGCATAAGCTTTCTCATTTCACCTGGACTGGTTGACTCACCAGCAAGAACATAATCGGGATCTGAATTGAGCTGTGCCACAATAGACAGCACTCTTCCACGCTGGGAATTTGATAGCCCTTTGATTTTTCTTAGCGTCTCTGTTTTTTGCAGTTCAGTTGGCTCCTGAGGAATATACAACATCCGCACATCATCAAAAATGCTTGAAATGATTTCCTTTATCAGCGTTGTTTTACCACAGCCGTTATCGCCGACAATACCAATATGATCCGTATTACCAATAAATAGCGGTGGTGTTTGTAGATGGCAATCTCCTATGAGAATGCTGTTGGGCTCCATCCTCAATAAAACTTTTCTATTACTTGCTTCACTATCCAGCCAGATATTGGAATCGTATTGTTTCTCAACCTGAATACCTGTGGCTTTACCTGTTGCCTTCTCAAGTCTATCCAACATGCGAGCAGCAAGCTTCCCAGCTTTACCGTCTTGACCTGAAACTATATAGCCCCGCTTTTTTGCACGCGCATCACTGTCATGCTTATCAATGTTTCTTCCACTTTTACGAGCCTGAACTCTAGAAGCCTCTTCTCTGCGCCGTTGGGTTTCTCGCTCTATGCGAGCCTTCTCTTTTTGCGCTGTTTCCTTTGCGTGCAATGCGCTAGAGCGTTCAAGCTCTACCTGCGATGACGCCTGAGAATAACCGCCGGTCCTCATATTTGCCGTGCCGTTAGCTACAAATAAACATTGAGTACAGAGTTTATCCAGCAACTCCCTATCATGTGAAATAAGCACACCAATACCCTTGAACTGCGATAAAGCTGCAAAAAGAGCATGTTTTGTTGACACATCCACATGATTAGTGGGCTCGTCTACCACCAGAACGTCAGGTGAAGCCCATAAAGCGCACGCTACCTGGAGACGTTTCTGCTGGCCACACGAAAGCGTTTCAAAACGCCAAGGCCAATCATCCCCCAAAGCAAGCTCTCGCCTCAATTTAATTGCTGCATCATCGTAGGCAACAGCAAAATCAAAAAGATTCGGTGGGGTCTCCGTTGCATTTTGAGCACAATATGCCGAGAAAAACGATGGGCTTATAACTCCCCTGTCAGGTTGCAAGAGACCACATACGATACGTGCGAGGGTTGTTTTACCAGATCCGTTATTACCAACAAAGCCGGTCCATCCCTGTGGAAGCACAATGGTCACATCATGTAAGGTAGGCTCCACCGCTGATGGATAGGTATATTCAATATTTGAAAGATTAAGCTGCATGATACCTCGGTTCTGCCGAAGACCACGCGGAGTAGTATGCAAGTATGCAAAGATAAATGGCTATGAATTACAACATGAGTGAGCAATACTACACCCGCGGTAGTACCGTCAGCGACGTTACGTGAATTCGGGTTTATGAGTATCGCTAGTTCTTCATGCACCTAATCCCTTCTCGCACCAGCGCTTGCCAAAGGCCCTGGTGAATCAATTAAAACCATAATAGCTTTAAGAACACACTAGTACAAGAAGGAATCACTGAGGCAAAATAGTTTTATCCTAAATCTTCAACTCAAACTTTTCTTTATCCAACATTTTGATTACCTTTGCTGGACTTTCAGCCACAACTATTCGACCGTTACTGACTTTGCAAGGTTTCTTGGCTTATCAACGTCACAACCACGTGCAA
>CAUVJF010000009.1:0-37338 GCA_963552125.1 uncultured Atopobium sp. | reverse complement strand
GGCGATTATATTGTTGTAAAAGAGCAGCAAGATGCCCATGACGGAGAAATCGTTGTTGCTCTCATTGATGACTCTGCGACTGTTAAGACATTCTATAGAGAAAATAATCGTATTCGTCTTCAGCCAGAAAACGATTTTATGGAGCCAATCTACGTACAGAATCCTGTCATTTTAGGTAGGGTTACTGCACTTATTAGATCAATTTCATAGTCACAGTATGGGTGTGGAATTAGAACAATCCAAAGGTAGAGTAACTTTCTTTGATACTATTCGAGGAATCTCAGTAGTATCAATGATACTGTTTCACTTTACCTATGATTTGTTCTTTATCTCTCACATCAAGCTTACGTGGTTTACTCCTTTAGTCATGCAAATTTGGGTGCCTTCAATTTCGTATCCCTTTATTTTTATTGCTGGCTGCATGTGTGCTTTTTCAAAAAATTCCTTTAAGCGAGCAGGAGTTTACGGTCTTGTTGCTCTTGCAATATTCGCAGCTACCACCTTTGCGAATATTGATACTCCTATTAACTTTGGAATCTTCTTCTGCATGGCTTCATGCACCTTTGTAGAAGCCCTTATTTCACGTTTCGCTATTCCGCCCAAAGGGTATGCAGCGGCAATTCTTTTTCTGTTGTTATTTGTTATCTGCATTCCAATTTCTGCAGGTCACATCGGTTTAGGTAACACGATTTTCTCGTTACCAAAAGAGTTGTATCAAACACCGTATTTAGCCTGGGCGGGATTTCCTTCTCCATCTTTTTCATCTGGAGATTACTATCCATTGCTCCCCTATTTGTTCTTGTATCTAAGTGGAGCAGCATTTAACAGGCAGTTCAAGGCAGAAGGCTATCCTAACTGGATGAAAACATTTTCCCTCCCCCTTATAACAGAGATGGGAAAACATTCGCTTATCGTTTATATTTTGCACCAACCAATATTGCTGCTCATTGCCTTATTCGTCAGTCAGAATATCGTCCTCTGACACCACATAAGGCTCTAAAAGTGCCTGCATATAGGTGTCGGCTTTAACTGACAGCAAAAGACCTTCAGCAACGTATTGCTCGTGTAGAAGCTGACATCTCTCGTGAACGGACTTAACAAGAGCGCCTTTGTTGAACGGGATAAGTGCACTAACCACCTTATCGCCAGCACTAGCTATCTCCTGAATTTTATGGAGAAGACCGTTAATGGCCGTGCCTTCTTGAGCAGAAATAAATACAGCGTCTGGATAGAGCGCTTTAAGCATTTGAAGTTCTTGCTCAGAAAGTAAATCAACCTTGTTAAGAACAAGAATTTGATCGCTTTTATCGGCCTCAATGTCGTTCAAAATACTACGAACAACTGCAATTTCTTTTGAGAGATTCTTGTCAGTTGCATCAGCGACTAGCAGTAGAAGATCAGCTTCCTGAGCTTCAACCAGCGTAGATTTAAACGACTCGATTAGATTAGTTGGAAGCTTTTGAATAAATCCAACAGTATCCGTAAGAACAATCTTTCTGCCTTCATCAAGAGAAAGCGCTCTGGTAGTTGGATCAAGCGTTGCAAAGAGTTCGTCTTTTGCATATACATCCGCGCCTGTGAGTTGATTCAAAAGCGTTGATTTACCAGCATTGGTATATCCAACAAGTGAGACACTAAACGTTCCAGAATTCCACCTGGACTTAGACTGAACTTCTCGCCTTTGGCTGAGCTGCTTGAGCTCATTTTTTAAGGTTGAAATGCGCTTTCTAATAAGACGACGGTCAACCTCAAGCTGGCTCTCGCCTTGGCCAAATCGGCTACCAATGCCGCCACGAGTTTGCTCACCTACCAGGTGACTCCACATGCCACGAAGCCTTGGAAGTACGTACTGAAGCTGTGCAAGTTGAACCTGAAGTCGTCCTTCCTTGGTTCGCGCGTGAATACCAAAAATATCAAGAATGAGCGCTGTACGGTCAATGACTTTAACAGGCTCGCCAAGTAATTTTTCTAGATTAGATTGCTGAGAAGGTGTGAGCTCATCATCAAAGATGACGACGTCAGTATTGGTGTTTCTTACCAGAGAAACAAGTTCCTCAGTTTTACCTTTGCCAATGAAAGTCTTAGGGATAGGTGCATCAAGTTTTTGCGTAAGACGCATAAAGACTTCAGCGCCGTCAGTTTGCGTCAGACGCTCAAGCTCGTCCATTGATTCTTCAAGCGACCAATCGCTTTTACCGCAATCAACGCCTACAAGAATTGCTCGTTCAACTTTTGGAGCAGTTGAAAATGGAACAAAACGACCCATAAACTCCCCATCTAAGACAAGGTAAATACGTTAGTTTTTGATGTGTCCTACTGGCATTGTACGTCAGCATGCTGCACAAGAATCAGCTCGAGCGCATCCTTGGCTGTAAGTTGGTCCATATCAAGCCACCTGACTCGACCATCGCGTTTAAGCCAAGAAATCTGTCGTTTTGCATACTGTCTGGTGTGCTGCTTAATAAGCTCACGCGTTTGTTCAAGCGACTGTTCACCAGCAAAATATGCAAAAAACTCTTTGTAGCCAATTGCCTGACCAGCCGTGCAATTTTCAGAGAGACCGGACTCAATAAGCGCTTGGACCTCTTCGACAAGCCCTTGCTCAAACATAAGGTCAACTCGGAGGTTTATTCGCTCATAAAGACGCTGACGGTCCATCATAAGACCCCATATCTGGGCGTCAAAGTACGGTGTGTGAGCCTTTAGGCCCTCATGATGAGTTGCATACGTCTTGCCCTCTTCCAAGAGCTCTAAAGCCCTTACAACGCGTCGTACGTTATTTGGATGGATAAGCTCTGCACTTGCTGCATCTTTTGTGGCGAGAAATTCGTGCAGGCCCTCAGCACCAAGCTCTTGAGCAAGCTTTTCATAGCGAGTTCTTACAGGAGACTCGATTGACCCTGAGGGAAAATCCATCTGGTCGATAATCGAATCAAGATAAAGACCCGTTCCGCCACAGAATACAGGTGTTTTACCAGCTTTAATAAGCTTATGAGCTTCTTTACGGGCTGCCACTTGAAACATCTGGACAGAATATTCTTCTGAAATGTTGGCACAATCTACCATGAGAAGAGGAACTTTTCGCTCCTCGACAGGAGTTTTAGCAGTGCCAATATCCATGCCACGATAAACCTGCATTGCATCAACAGAAATGACAGAGGTCTCAAGCTTCTTGGCTACCAGCTCAGACAAGGAGCTTTTGCCCGAAGCCGTGGGACCTACAATACAGATAACCGAGCCATGGGAGCTCATCGAGGATCAGACTCCATGGTTCCGCGCAGATACCAGGTGCGAGCCTCATCAATATGAACATCAACAATTTTGCCGATAAGATCTTCTGGCGTGTAAGCTTCTGGCAGATTGAAGTGAACTGTTTGGTTCTTCTCGCTATGTCCCACCATGACCGTATTGTCACGCTTGGAAGTTCCCTCAACAAGAACTGCCTGTGTAGTATTGAGATCTACCTGGTTAGCGTCATGCGCCTGCTGAGCCACAAGCTCTGCAAGCCTATCAAAGCGCTCCTGGATGACCTCGTGAGGCGTGTTATCTTCGTATTTTGCCGCAGGAGTGCCTGGACGCTTAGAGTAAATGAAGGTATATGCGGAAGAATACCCAGCTTCTTTGACCAAAGAAAGCGTATCCTCAAAGTCTTCCTCAGTCTCTCCGGGGAAGCCAACGATAATGTCAGTTGAAAGCGCCAGTCCTGGAATAGCTGCGCGCAGGCGAGAAACCACGTCTAAGTACTCTTCTCGTGTATAGCTGCGGTTCATCTTTTTGAGAACACGCGTAGAGCCACTTTGAACCGCAAGATGAAGATGAGGCATTACAGCTGGCGTTTCTTTCATGGCCGCAATAGTCTCATCGGTCAGATCCTTTGGATTTGAAGAAGTAAAACGAATGCGCTCAACGCCTGTCTGACCCACAGCACGCAAAAGCTCTGCAAAACGAGGCTTACCGTAGAGATCGCGACCATATGAGTTAACGTTTTGGCCAAGAAGCGTAATCTCACGAACGCCATCTGCGACAAGACGCTCGCACTCACCAATAACAGCCTCAAAGGTGCGACTGCGCTCACGACCGCGAACGTAAGGAACAATGCAATACGTACAGAAATTATTGCAGCCGGTCATGATAGGCACCCAAGCGTGATACTGCTGAGCGCGGTTGCTTGGCAAATCTGTGGAGAAACCCTTACCCTCCTCAGAAGTGTCTACGGCTACACGGTCATTCTCGCCTCTAAATGCGCTGGTGAGAAGTGTTGGCAAGCTTGCAAGTGCGCTGGTGCCAAACACAACGTCAACGGCTGGGACCTTTTCACGGAGCTTCTCGCCATCACGCTGCGCAATGCAGCCGCCAATAGCAACAACGCGCTTGCCTGATGGAGGCGTTGGAGCGCTGACCATGGCAGAAGCCTGACCGTAGAGACGCTGATCAGCGTTCTCACGAACACTGCAGGTCATAAAGATGACAATATCTGCGTCATCGGTATCTGAAACCTCATTGCAGCCACAAGCCTCAAGCAGACCAGAGACTCGCTCTGTATCGTGCAGATTCATCTGGCAGCCAAAAGTTTTGATGTGATATGTTTTTCCTACGAGCTCGGAATTTTCAATCATGCTTAAAGTACCTCATTATACTCAGTGGAACTAACAGCTGGAGTCTGCGTATCAGGGGCAGACAGTGTGTGGACATAAATGGCAATTTTAATTGCAGTTCTACTCTCCCCTGCAATCTCGATATCAGAAAATGTTGGAGCACAGGTGATATCCAGGCCGCAAGGAATCAGGAAGCCACGCGCAATAGCAATAGCTTTGATGCCCTGGTTGACTGCACCCGCACCAATGCACTGAAGCATAACAGGCTCATTATCTTTAACCAGTCCCGCAATAGCTCCTGCTACAGAAGCTGGTGAAGACTTACTTGAAACTTTAAGCAAACCCATGAGTGCTCCAATTATTGTGCGTTTGTTTTACTCTTGCGACTCAATATCAAAAGTCACAACAATCTTGTTTTTACTTACACGAACACGAGGCTCAGACGTCAAAGAAACGTAGTATTTCTCGGACAACTCAGCAAAACTCTGCTCCATTTTTCGAGAAAAGCTGCTGATATCAGCCTTACTCATCTTGAGACCTCGATGGTCTTTCATCAGATCAATTTCGCGAGAAACCCCTTCAGGTTCAACAGTGTGGCTGACCTGTGCATACACACTACGCAAAGGCTTAATCTGCTCAGCAATAATTCTGTGAGCAGTTCTATCTGACATTGAAAGACCAAGAGACTTACAAACCTCAGAAAGCTCTGTTGCATCCGCTGCGGCCCTGAAGCGCTCGAGAACAGGCACGTTTTCAAAGCCTTCAACAAATAGCAGGTCAGCGATATCAAGCGTCTGTGCAATTCTGCGACGAGCAGTAGCTGCAATCTCTGCAGCAGAGCCCAGCATTACCTCACACGAGCCTTTGACCTCAAGCGCAAAGTCACAGCAGGTACGAATAATATTATGAGGACCTTTAACGGTTGTTTTGAGTCCGTCCTCATTCAAACCACAGGTTGGCCAAGTAGACTGATCTACTCGCTCGGAAATTTTAGTAGTGTCTACCACAATCTGAATAACAGAGCCAAGTCCTGGAGAAGAAGCCACAACCTGAGCTGATTCACAGTTTTCTTTGATGGAGTAGAGAGCCATGCCTCGGCCATGAATTCCCCAACGGTCCATATGCATGCTCTCAAGCTTTGAAGTTACACGAGCTTCAAAGATTTTCTCCTGCATGTCTTTTGGAATACCCTGACCATCATCAAGTATGGTGATAGTTCTGAGCGCACCCTCTTTTGAGGTTGCAACATAAATGTGACGAGCACCAGCATCGCGAGAATTACGTAAGAGCTCGATAACAATATCTTCTACCGAACGGATATCGTGCTTTGCCTGTCTACGCTCTGCTTCTGCTACGCGTAAACGAACGTACCCCGCGCCGAGGGATTCCTCGACACGGAGTGCGCGTTCGCCTCCCATGGAGGCGACAAAACCTGTTAAGTCAGTAGAAGTGGCTGCCATAAATTACTTAGCAACGTCTACAGCACGAGACTCGCGAATAACAACAACGCGAACCTGTCCTGGGTATTCCATCTCATCCTCAATCTGCTTAGCAATATCGTGAGCAAGAACAGTTGCTTCGGAATCGCTAATCATCTGAGGCTCAACCATCACGTGAAGCTCACGGCCAGCCTGCATTGCGTAAGTACGCTCAACACCCTCGTGTGCATTAGAGATAGCCTCAAGCTTCTCAAGACGTTTGATGTAGTTCTCAGCAGACTCACGACGAGCGCCAGGACGTGCAGCAGAAATAGCGTCTGCAGCCATAACAAGCATGTCAAGCACGGTGTTTGGCTCAATGTCTGCGTGGTGAGCTTCAATAGCATGAACAATCTCAGGACGCTCACCATGACGACGAGCAAGGTCTGCACCAATTACAGCGTGTGGACCCTCAACCTCGTGGTCAATTGCCTTACCAAGGTCATGAAGCAGACCAGCGCGCTTAGCTGGAGCAGGCTCAAGGCCAAGCTCTTCAGCCATAATGCCGCAAAGTACTGCAACCTGAACAGAGTGAGCAAGAACATTCTGACCGTAAGAAGTACGGTAGCGAAGCTTACCAAGAGTCTTTACGATCTCTGGATGAAGATCATGAATACCACAATCAAATGCAGCCTGTTCACCAGCCTCAAGAACACGCTCGTTAACAAGAGCCTCAGCCTTCTTGTAGAGCTCCTCAATACGTGCTGGATGAATACGACCGTCTGCAATGAGGTTCTCAAGTGCAACACGAGCAGTCTCACGACGGACTGGATCAAAACTTGAAAGAACTACAGTCTCTGGAGTGTCATCGATAACAAGAGAAACACCAGATACCTGCTCAAACGTACGAATGTTACGACCCTCACGACCAATAATCCTACCCTTTAGGTCATCGGATGGAATATGAACGGAAGTTACTGTAATCTCAGAAGCCTGATCTGCAGCAACACGCTGAATAGCGGTAGAAATAATCTCACGTGCAGTTTTATCTGCCTGTGCACGAACGCGCTGCTCAGACTCACGAAGAATCATAGCCTCATCGCGAACACTTTCAGAACGGACTCGAGTTAGAAGCTCATCATGAGCCTCATCTTTTGTAAGAGCCGCAATGCGCTCAAGCTCTTGAGACTGCTGAGAAACAAGAGAATCCAAATCGTTCTTACGACGATCAAGCTGACCCTGAAGGCTGGAGAGCTGATGCTCACGCTTCTCTAGTGCATCAGTACGGTGATCAAGGGACTCTTCACGCTGAAGAATACGATTCTCCATGCTACGAAGCTCACTCTTACGCTTTTTCTCTTCTGCCTCTGCTGCCTGCTTAAGCTGAAGAACTTCTTCTTTAGCCTCAAGAACAGCTTCTTTTTTAACTGTTTCTGCCTGGCGAGCTGCTTCAGAAGCAATACGATCTGCATTAGTCTGAGCATCTTTTAACTGCTGTTCTGCAGTTTTAATCTTTGAATTACTAATGTTAGAGAGTACGCCGTATGCAAGGCCTACTCCCACAAGAAGGCAAACAATGCCTACTGCTGCTAATTCCATACCTACTCCTCAAATGGCGATTACAAAAGTGTTCAGGAGACTTTAGACACAACAGTATCTAAAGAACCCGCCATGAGCAGGGTTCATTGGCTGGTCATGCCACATTCAGAGATAGATCAAATGTATGAGATACCTACTGTATACGTGACGCTGGTTGCCCAGCGGAAATGAGCCTATTCACGGCATATTTATCGTATAGAGCATTGTAACTTTTGTCAATAAATAGCAGGTAGGAAAAGTAAAGTACATCAATACAACAGACTTATAAGCTAAGCAAATATAATCATTCAGATGTGGCGTTTTCATCCAAGATCTTTTTAGCAACAGATGATGCTATAGAAAATGAATATCCCTTTGTGGCAAGAAACCTGACAAGCTTCTCATAATCATTTTTTCCCGACAGGTGTTTTCTCTGGGCTAAAGAGTACGCAACTTCAAATTCATCTACATCAGAAAAATATGTATCAGGCCATCCAGAGAGTGTCTCAACTTCGATTCCCTTTTTTGAAATCTCAGTTTTAATTTTAAGAGGACCCCAACCTTGAGAGATTTTAGACCGTATATAGACATCCGCGAATCGACTGTCATTAACTAAGCCAACTTCAACGGCTCTCTGCACTGCAGCATCTCTGACATTCTTCTGATAACCATCAAGCATGAGTTTTTTCTGAAGCTCTGCTGTAGAGTAATCTCTTTTTACAATCAGCGCCTCAATGCGAGCTTTAATACACTGAGTTGAAATCTCTTTAACCTCATACAAAAACTCATTGCGAGAAGAAGGCGTAAAAACGCCATCTTTCTCTTTGTTTTGAAGAGTACGAGCTACTGTTGGAGGGACAAAGAATTCCTCCGTCCCTCCAACTTCAGTTTCTAAAATAATCTTTGCCTTGGGCTTTGCTTGACCAAGAACTGCTTGTTTCTTTTGTGGAAGCTCAATTGTCCAAGAAATTTCTGACATTATTCAGCAGAATCTTCCGTTGCAACCGGAGTGCCAACTTCAGAATCTTCATCAAATACAAGGCCACAAGCAACTCGTACCTTGTGATCAATCTCTTCCATGAGATCTGGATTGGCAGTAAGGAAAGATTTAGCTGCTTCTCTACCCTGGCCAAGACGCTCGCCTTCATAGGTGAACCAAGCTCCAGACTTGTTGACAATCTCAAAATCAACAGCCATATCAAGAATGGAGCCCTCTTTGGAGATGCCTTGACCGTACATAATGTCAAACTCAGCAACCTTAAAAGGCGGAGCAACCTTGTTCTTTACAACCTTAACGCGAACACGGTTACCAACGTTTTCTCCGTTAACCTTAATGCTGTCAACGCGGCGAATATCCATACGGACAGTAGAGAAGAACTTAAGAGCCCTACCGCCAGAAGTGGTCTCTGGGCTTCCAAACATAACGCCAATCTTCTCTCTCAGTTGGTTAATGAAAATACAAAGCGTATTAGACTTTGAAAGAGAGCCGGCTAACTTACGGAGAGCTTGACTCATGAGACGAGCCTGAAGACCAACGCTAGAATCGCCGATTTCTCCCTCAATCTCTGCACGAGGAACAAGAGCAGCAACAGAGTCTACAACTACAACATCAATGGCGCCTGAGCGAACAAGCATGTCACAAATTTCTAGAGCCTGCTCACCAGTATCTGGCTGAGAAATTAAAACATCATCAATATCAACGCCAATACGAGCCGCATAACCTGGGTCTAGTGCGTGCTCTGCGTCAATAAAGGCAACAACACCACCTAGTGCCTGAGCTTCTGCAAGAATTTCTAAAGAAAGAGTTGTCTTACCAGAGGACTCTGGGCCATAAATCTCTATGATACGGCCGCGAGGAACGCCGCCAATACCCAATGCTGCATCAAGAGCAAGTGAGCCAGTTGGAATAGCTTGAATGTCAAAGGCAGGACCACCCTCACCTAAACGCATAATAGCGCCTGCACCAAATTTCTTCTCAATCTCTGCAGTGGTTGAAGAGATAACCTCATCTCTCTCATCACCAGTAGTACGAGCTTTAATCTCTTTTGAAACTGACTTTTTAGCCATGGATACTCCTTGCTCTTTTTGTTACTAGAATAATATAAGAACAGACGTTCTATGTCAACGTCAAACATATACTCTATAGAGGGAATTTGTCTGAATTCTTACCTCTATTTTTCCGCTCTTGAGCAGCCAATTTCTTCTTAATTACAAATTTGACTGTATAAGTCCTGCATAGTCGCAGAAAATAAGAAGCTCAAAACAAACTAGTTTTGAGCTTCCCTATTAAAATCGGATTTTAAGCCTTCACAATTGCTTCATGAATTAATTGTAAAGCCTGCAAAACAGCAGCTTCTCGCACCTGTTCTCTATTACCAGAAAAATGTTTGCAGACCGTATGGGTAAAGTTTTTGCTGTTAATACCAAACCAAACTGTTCCAACTGGTTTACCAGGCTCTTCTCCTGTTGGTCCTGCTATTCCTGTAACGGAAACTGCAATATCTGATCCAATAACGTCTCTAACGCCCGAAGCCATTTGAGCTGCGCAGGGCTCAGAAACAGCGCCAAGAGACGGTTCATCAAAAATGTCTTTTGAAACGCCTAATACCTTTTGCTTAATCTCAATGGTATAGCTTACAACAGAGCCCTTAAGTACGCTTGATGATCCAGAGATGGCTGTAAGAGCGCCTGCAACAAGTCCTCCCGTACAAGACTCGGCAGAAGCTACGGTAATACCTGATGCAAGGGCATCTGAAATAACACTTTGAGCTTCTTTGAGAACTTCTTCAGAGAACATGGTCTTCCTTACTTTTAATAAGATTTGATACAAAAGCGGCGCCTCAGAGAGACGCCATCTTGTTAAACTTCAGCAATGTATTGCCAAGACTTTACAAAGTAGTCAATTCCTGACCAGGCCGTTAGAACTACCGCAACCCACATAGATGCGTTGAAGATAAAGAGCAAAACTTCCTGAATCATTCCACCAGGAATACTAGGCAAGAATAGTAAACCGCAGATAGCAACCATAGTTGTTGCGGTCTTCCACTTACCCAAGTCAGAAGCTGCAATAACAACTCCCTTTGAAGCAACAACCATCCTAAGGCCAGATACCAAAAACTCACGTGCAACAATCACTAAGAGCACCCAAGGAGAAACCATATGCCACTCTAGAAGTACAAAAAGAGCTACAACAACAGCGAGTTTATCGGCAATTGGATCTAAGAACTTGCCAAAGGTAGTAACTTCATTTCTACTACGGGCAAGGTAACCATCAAGCTTATCGGTCAAAGAAATGACAACATAGCCGATAAAAACAAGAAAAGCTCCAAGTTTAAAACCAGGTGTTGCCAGAGAATCTGCCAGAGATACACCTAAAAGCTGCGCCAAGAGAAGCCAAAAGGGCACTAAGACCACACGAGCACAGGTAACAATATTTGCAGGTGTCCAAATTGTCTTTGATGACATGACCTATCCCCAACTAAACGGTTTTCTCGCCAGACTGTGTGTCTGTAGTGTCTACAATTTCGCCAATCATTTCATAGCAGAAAGAATCTACCAAGTCACAAAGGACAATATCTCCGACTGCGGCCTCTCCCTCTGCAATGTGAACAGCGCCATCACAGTCTGGAGCCTGGAACCACGTGTGGCCGATAAGCTCAGTGCCTTCGTCGGATTCTTCAATTCCGTCAATAATGACCTCACAGCGCTCGCCAACGTGACGAGCGGTGGCTGCAAAACCGAGCTGTTCAACAAGGTCAAGCAGTCGCTGAGTGCGCTCAATTTTTACCTCGTCTGGAACCTGATCAGACATCTTTGCACCAAGAGTTCCCTCTTCTGGTGAATAGGTAAAGACGGAAGTGTAATCAAACTCCTGCTCCTGAATAAAGTCGAAGAGCTCATCTGATTCATCATCAGTCTCACCCGGAAAGCCGCACATTCCCGTGGTACGTAGAACCATACCAGGAATCTCAGTTCTGAGGCGATCAAAAAGTTCACGAAGTTCCTGCGTAGAGCCAGAACGACCCATACGCTTAAGAATGCGCTCATTGCAGTGCTGAATTGGAATATCAATGTAAGGCAGAACCTCAGGTGTATCGCGAATAGTGCTGATAAGCTCATCGGTCATACCTTCTGGCTGCAAATACAAAACGCGAATCCATCCCTTATAGGGACGGACTACCTCAGCAACCTGCTGCATAAGCTTGGCAAGCGTTGGAGTCTGGCCATCTACTGTATCAGGCATATCCGAGCCCCAGATACCGGTGTCCTGGCCAATCAGAATGACCTCACGAACACCACCTTCCATCAGCTCATGTACCTCTTGAAGAATCTCTTCAGCGGGCCTTGAGTGATAGTGACCACGAATGTACGGAATGGCGCAGAAAGCGCAGAATCTATCACAGCCCTCGGAAATCTTTACAAATGCACTGGCGCCATCAATGGTGCGCAGCATTCCATGGGCAGCAACAATTGACTGCGTAGGCTCAGGGATATTCAGGACATCTGCAACAACGTTGACAATGCCATCTTCTTGATCTGCCGGAACAAACGCAGCAACTTCAGGAAGCTGCTCATTAAGCTCTGCACCGTACCTGGAGGGAACGCAGCCACACATAATAATGGGCAGCTTACGGACTCCCTCAGAAGCGCCTTCAGCAATCTCAAGCGTAGTCTCAATAGACTCCTCTGTTGCTGAAGCCAAGAATGAACAGGTGTTGATAATTGCTATGTCTGCTGAGTCTGAATCGGCAACTTCACCAAAACCAGAGGCCAAAAGACGCGCACGCATGCGGTCTGTATCAACCTCGTTTTTAGCGCATCCTAACGTGATGTATAGGACGTTGTAGCCCCTATCGATAGTTGTTGAACTGGAGGGGCTGGCCATAGTCTTTCTCCTTAAGGCTTGCAATCACAGACTGAAGAACATCGCGAGAAGCGCTAGAAACACGCAGCTTATCGCCCTCAACGGTTGCCTTAGCCTTAACTTTCATATCACGAATATCTTTAGCGATCTTCTTGGCAGTCTCCTGGTCAATTCCAGAGACAATTGAGCCAATCTGACGCACGGTAGAGCCTGCTGCAGGAATGGGGTCTCCCCAACGAATAGCAGTAAGATCAATTCCGCGCTTTACCAGCTTGGAGCCAAGAACATCCCTCACCTGAGATGCAACAAAATCTGCAGGAGCCTCAATAGTGAACTTACCCTCTTTCTTAGAGAGCTCAAGTGTTGCACCAGAATCCTTAAGATCGTAGCGCTGAGTTAGCTCACGAGCTGCCTGCTGAAATGCATTATCAACTTCCATCATGTCTACTTCAGACACAACGTCAAAGCTTGATTCTTTAGCCATTTCCCCTCCGTATTACCTGGGCGAGAAGAACTTCTCGCCCCATGGCGTTTAGTTATTGTTTGAATTGCTGTTGGAATTCTGGTTGTTAGTGGTACCAGAAGTTCCACCGGTAGTACTTGTTGACGTGCTGTTTGTTTGAGTTCCAGAAGCATTTGCTGCAGTACCGTCAGCAGGCTTAGTGCCCTGAATGGTCAAGGTACCAATACCTGAAGCATTTGCGTCAAATGGCTTAGCAGTACCGTTAACAGTTACAGCGACGGCGCCAGGAGTGCCTGCAAGAACGTTCATGGAATCAGTGACGGTGTATGTCTGAGACCATGGACCAGTGATTGCATCAGCCTCAACACTCTTACCATCAACAGTAATCTCAACCCAGCTGGTCTGACCGTCTGCAACAGTAACCACTACGGTAGTCTGCTTAGGAGTCTCTTCCTTCTTTGGCTCAGTTGTAGTGGTGCTCTTAGAAGCATCAGTTGAATCCTTCTTAGAAGTGTCTGTGTTGCTATTTGTAGTAGTGGAATTCTTTGAAGAATCAGTTGTTGAATTATTAACGCTTACTGTCTTTGTTGTAGTAGGTGTAGTACGAGCTGTCATGCAGGAACGAACGCTGAACAGCAAAACGGCAGTAATAATCACAACAACAAGAGCAAACACAGTGGCAATAGTGCGGCCCGTGTCAGAGAAGTAATTCTGAAGTGCTCCCATAACGCCTGGTCTTTGAGGAGCACGACGTTGTTGAGCAGAAGCGCCAGATGGCTGGCGACGGCGGACATTAGGCCTATCTACCTGCGCAATATTTCTTGATCCACGACGGCCAGAAATGGTTGATGCGCGCTCGTAAGGAGCAGTTACATTGTCATAACGAAGATCATCAGTGTAATCGCTTGGAGCAACAGTTCTTCTGGTTACATCGTCTTTGTAAGCTGGAATGCTAACACCTGCAATACCCACACGCTTGCGCTGAACGCCACCACGGGTGCGGCTTGCCATAGTCTTCTGACGAGAAGCTTCTTCAATTCCAGCATTGTACGCATGACCTGTGGCATAGCGAGAATACGAGTAGCCGCCAGCATCCTCCTCAGATGCCTGAGCACCCAAAGGCACACCGGTTTGTCTGGAGCGAACACCAGACGTAGTTGCAAAGGCGCCCATATCACCAGCTGGTCCTCCCGATGTGGGGAGAAGACCGTGGTACTGTACGTATGCCTTTGGCCTGCTACCAGACTCGTTTACGACGTCATAACCAGCAATACCGCGGCCGGACTGGGTATCGCGGGTGCGGCGACGCAGCTCATGAGAATAGGTGCCGTTTTCAAACTCGTAGCTCTCTTCCTGGAAGAGGTCTACGATCTCACGCGGATTAAGTCCTAGGTAGCGAGCATACGAAGAAAGCATGCCCTGAGCATAACCACTCTGAGGCATATTCGTAAAATCGCCTTCCTCAAAAGCAATAAGTGCCTGCTCCTTGAGGCGAAGAATCTTTGATGCTTGAGTGATAGAAAGCCCGAGCTGACGTCTACGTTCTACGAGCATCTCACTAAAACGAGGGCGTGGCATGCTTACTCTACCTCCCTATAGGCAGCGTCTTGAACTTTGAGCTCTTCAAGAGCATCTTTATCGATAAGAACTTCTCGAGGCTTTGATCCGTTGGCTGGGCCAACAACACCTTTTGCCTCAAGCATATCCATAATTCTACCAGCACGAGCATATCCAACAGAGAGTGCTCTTTGCAAACTAGATGTAGAACCTAGCTGAGAATCCACAATAATGCGTGCAGCTTCCCAAATAAGTGGGTCATCTGCCTGCGCCATACCGCCAACTCCACCAACGCCATCGGCCTGTGTTGGAGTTGCAACGGTCAAGATGTTATCGTGATATTCGGCCACGCGCTGAGTGCGGATGTACTTAACGGTCTCCTCGATCTCCTCGTCGGAGACCCAGCAACCCTGAGCGCGATTAGGCTTCTTACCACGAAGTTTAACCAGCATGTCTCCCTTACCCAGCAGCTGCTCAGCGCCCTTTTGGTCCAGAATAATGCGGGAGTTCAAAGAGTTATCAACTGAGAGCGCAACACGGTTATCGATGTTTGCACGGATTAGACCAGTTACGACGTCTGCAGAAGGACGCTGCGTTGCAACAATCAGGTGAATACCTGCAGCACGACCAAGCTGAGCAATACGAACAATGGAAGACTCAACGTCTTTGCCAGCAACCATCATGAGGTCAGCAAGCTCGTCGATGACAATGACAAAGTACGGCATGTGCTTTGGAGGATTTTCCATATCAGCGTACTTATCGCCATCAACATTTCTGTTGTACGTCTTAATGTCACGCACTTTGTAGTGCTCAAACACCTTAAGGCGACGCTCCATCTCGGTGACGCCCCACTGAAGCGCACTTGCGGCCTGCCTTGGCTCGGTAACAACTGGAACATACAGGTGAGGAAGGCCAGCGTAACCCGTAAACTCAACGCGCTTTGGGTCAACCATGATAAGGCGGACCTGCTCAGGAGTTGCGCGCATGAGCATAGACATGACAATGGCGTTGAGCAGGACAGACTTACCAGAACCAGTGGTACCTGCTACCAGCAAGTGAGGAAGACTTGCAAGGTCAACAACAATTGGCTTGCCCTCAGAATCGCGACCAAAGGCGCACTCAAGAGGACCGCCCTTTGCAAACGGAAGAACGTCAGCCAAGTTGACTGCCTGGGCTTTCTCGTTAGGGATCTCAATACCAACCAGAGAAGTTCCAGGAATTGGTGCAAAAATACGAACAGACTTTGCCGCAAGTGAAAGCGCAATATCGTCCTCAAGATTGGTAATCTTGTTGACGCGCTCACCCTCGCCCATCGAAATCTTAAACGTAGTGACAGAAGGACCTGCAGTCCAACCAACCACCTGGCTCGAAAGGCCAAACTCCTCAAGCGTAGCCTGGAGTCTCTGAGCAGTAGCTTCAAGCTCATCATCGCTTACGGCAGAAGTGGCCGAGTTCTTGTTTGTCTTCAGAATGGTAAATGGTGGCAGCTCATACGACTCATCGTCATCGCCTGGCCTCTTGAGCTGGTCAGGTGTGGCGAGAAAATCAGGTGTCGTTTTAGCCTTGCTCTTAGGTTTAGCCTGTTTTGTTGTAGGAGCAACATCAGCTACAGCAACATCGTTTTTCTCGACAACTGCATCATCTGGCTGGTCTTTCTTCTTAGAGCGCAGCTTATTCTTAGCTTTATCAATGAGCGTAGTAGGAGCATCTCCTGCGTCCTCTTGCGCCTCTTCTTCCTCATAAAGACGGGCGTCACGTTTAATGACAGAAGTCTTGCGATTGCCCAGATACGTGGTCTCCCCTTCACCGGTCTCGTCAAAGAGAGAAGACTGGTTGTTTGCGCCACGTCTACCCTGCTTCTTTGCAGGCTGAGGAGCATTTGCAGCGTAGAGCGCCTCTTCTTTTGCAAGAGCACGCTCTTCTTTACGGTAGCGATGATTCTCGCGCGCTTCATCCAGGCGGAAGCTTACGCGCTCAACCATGTCAGAAATGGAGAAGCCGCAGATAACAACACCGGCAATAATAAAGCCAACCAAAAGGACATTGCCCACCACGCGGCCAACAAAGCGCAGCAAAACCCAAGCAATACCGCCGCCCACATAACCGCCGGCAGCCTCTAGGACTTTTGTGCCCAGAAGCATATCTGGAGCAGCCTCGGCACCTGGGAAGTTAAGTGAAATAAGAGCAAGAGCAGCAAGAACGTCCAGCGTTAGACCAATAGCAATACGCGTAGAGATTCCCTGATCATCACGCATAAAGAAGGTCATAGCAAAAACAAATACTGCAATGGGAAAAAGTAGCGCTCCCGTACCAAAACAGAGCTTAAGCCCATGACCCATTGCGCTGGTAATAACAGCGTTAGAAGGGACAATAATGGACAAAAACAGAGCAATAGCAACCACTGCAAGAACAACACCAATGATATCGTTCTGCAGTGGGCTCAAGCCTACTGCCTGGGCAGAAACGGCGTTTCTAGAATTTCTTTTTGCTGCGTTTGAGGTGCGTTTAGAGGGCATTGGGCTTATACCTCCATAATGACCGGAATAACCATTGGTCGAGTACGAGTTTTGCTCCAAAGGAAGTTAGAAAGGGCATTGCGTACGCTCTTTCTCATTGCTTCAATGTTTGCACCTTCGGATTTAGAGGCCTTCTCGATTGAATTTCTCACAAGATTCTGTGCGTCATTCATAAGCTCATCATCGTCGGCAAATGAAACACCACGGCCAGAAATCTCAACAACACCAGGCTTAAGGTTGCGACCAACAAGGGTTACCACAGCGGTAACAATGCCGTCCTGAGAAAGGCGCTGACGGTCACGAAGAACAACAGGGTTAGCGTCGGTGACAGAGAGGCCGTCAACGTACACTACGCCAGACTCAACCGTCTTACCACGAGTAACCTTGCCGTTTCTCATCTCAAGCGTGTCGCCGTTATCAAGAATGAAAATGCGATTAGCAGGAACACCCATCTGCTGAGCAAGTTCTGCGTGAGCACGCAGGTGAACAGCCTCACCATGAACAGGCATGAAGTTCTTTGGACGAGCCATACCAAGCATAAGCTTGAGCTCTTCCTGGCTACCATGACCAGAAACGTGGACAAGTGCCTTTGACTTGTCGTAAATCTCGCAACCAATCTTAGAGAGCGCGTTGATGATGGACTGAACGCTCTTCTCGTTACCTGGAACAGGAGTTGCAGAGATGATTACGGTGTCCTGAGGACGAATGGAAAGCGACTTGTGCTCTCCGTTTGCCATGCGTGCCAAAGCACTCAGAGGTTCTCCCTGGGAACCGGTGCACAGAACAACAATGCGATCATCTGCGAGTTTATCAACATCGTACGCATCAATGATGTCTTTGTCTGCGATGTTGAGGTAACCAAGCTCACGCGCAACCTTTGTGTTGGTAATCATAGATCGACCGGTAACAACAACCTTACGCTTTACCGCAACAGAGGCATCGCACACCTGCTGCAGGCGGTGAATGTGGCTTGAGAACGACGCAACAAAGACGCGACCAGTTGCATTCTTGATGATGTGACGAAGCGCCGCACCAACAGAAGCCTCGGATGGGGTCATACCAGGGCGATTGGCGTTAGTTGAGTCAGACAACAGCAGGTCAAGGCCCTCGGAGCCAAACTTGGTGATAGCCGCATAATTTGGACGCACGCCATCAATTGGAGTCTGATCAAGCTTAAAGTCACCGGAGTGAATAAGCGTTCCTGCAGGAGTCTTCATATGAATACCAAAAGCTGCAGGAATAGAGTGAGTCATCGAGAAGAACGTGATGTCAAAGGCGCCAAGCTGGACCTTTGAGCCATCAGTAACCTCACGAAGCTTAGTGCCCACAATCTTGTGCTCAGCAAGCTTGCCTTCAATAAAGCCAAGCGAGAGCTTGCTGGAATAGATTGGCACCTTACGAGTAAGGTCCATAAGCAGGTACGGAAGAGCACCAATGTGATCCTCGTGACCGTGGGTAATCAAAATACCGCGAAGCTTATCTTCATTTTCAAGTACATAGGTGTAGTCTGGCAAAACTAGGTCAATACCAGGCTGTTCGTCATCTGGGAACATCAAACCAGCATCAACAAGCACCATATCATTACCGTATTCAAAAACGGTCATGTTCTTGCCAATGCCATCAAGTCCGCCCATAGGAATGACTTTAAGAGCTGGGTCTTTCTTAGGCATTAAAACGCTTTCCTTTCAAAAACTTTCTATGACAGACGCAACCCAAGGGGCCGTCTCTAAGACTTTTTACAAAATCTACATGTTGTTTAATTATATAAAAAATCTGCACGTATTACGCTATATATTCCCAAAGAATCAAAATCTCAACAGAATAACAAGAGAGCTCCGACATGCATCGAAGCTCTCTTCAATACCTCATGTTTTATAAGACCTCGCGTGGCGAGAAACCCATTGAGTTTGAGCGTGCCTTATGCGTCGTGGTGACGACGTGGCTGCCTACGCTCAGAGTTGCCGTTGTCGTTCTGGCGACGTGGTCGACGCTCCTCGCGCTCCTTCTTTGGAGCGCCCTGTGGTGCCTCAGGCTTATCAAGACGGTCAAGAGAAATCTTGCCCTTCTCGTCTACCTCAAGGACCTGAACCTTGACCTCATCGCCAACAGCCAGGACATCCTCGATCTTCTCGACACGTCCCTGTGCAACGCGGGAAATGTGAAGCAGACCATCTTTGCCAGGAAGGAGCTCAACAAAAGCGCCGAATGGCTGAAGACCAACTACGCGACCAGTGTACTCCTCGCCTACCTCTGGAACCTTGACGATGGCCTTGATGCGCTCTGCAGCAGCCTCAGCAGCACCGTTGGTACCAGCGATAAAGACGGTGCCATCCTCCTGGATGTCAACGGTTGCGCCCGTATCCTCCTGGATACCGCGGATTACCTTGCCGCCAGAGCCAATGACGTCGCGAATCTTATCGGTTGGGATAGAAAGCGAGATGATCTGTGGAGCGGTCTCTTTGGTCTCAGTACGAGGCGCAGGAATCTGCTCGAGCATCTTGTTCAGAATGAACATGCGTCCCTCTTGAGCCTGGAGAAGTGCGCTGCGCAGAATCTCTGGAGTAAGACCAGTCGCCTTATTGTCCATCTGCATTGCGGTAATACCCTTGGTGGTACCGCAGACCTTGAAGTCCATGTCGCCGAGGAAGTCCTCAAGACCCTGGATATCGGTAAGAACAACAGTCTTGCCGTTCTCCTGGATAAGACCCATTGCAACACCAGAAACAGGACGCTTTAGAGGAACGCCTGCATCCATAAGGGAAAGCGTAGAACCGCAGGTGGAAGCCATGGAAGAAGAACCATTGGACTCCATTACCTCAGAGACAACGCGGATGGTGTAAGGGAACTCTTCCTCGGAAGGAATGACAGGCAGAAGTGCGCGCTCTGCAAGAGCTCCGTGACCAATCTCACGGCGCTTTGGACTGCCCATACGGCCAGTCTCACCGGTGCAGAATGGTGGGAAGTTGTAGTGGTGAATGTAGCGCTTGCCATCCATTGGCTCAATGGTGTCAAGACGCTGCCACTCGTTGAGCATGCCAAGTGTACAAATGGAGAGAACCTGAGTCTGGCCACGCTGGAAAAGACCAGAGCCGTGAACAAGTGGCAGGTAATCAGGCTTGACCATGATTGGACGAATCTCGTTAGCCACACGGCCGTCAACGCGCTCGCCGGTCTCAACAACCATGACGCGCATAGCGTGCTTCTCAAGGCCCTTGAGCTCAACCGCAATAGCGCGGCTCCAAAGCTCCTGCTCCTCCTCGGTGAACTGAGCCTTGATCTCGTCCATTAGGTCAGCAACCTTCTGCATACGGGACTGCTTGTCAGCATCCTTAAGAGCAGCGCTCATCTGGTCATAGTAAGCAAAGATGCGGTCATGGACCTCAGCGATTGGCTCGTCAAGGATGTACTCACGCTTGACGATAGGGCCGTTAACCTCTTCCCACTTAGCAATAAACTTCTTCTGCTCCTCGCAGAAGGCTGCAATTGCTTCCTGACCAAAGGCCATAGCGGAGAGCATGTCCTCTTCGGAAATCTCATCTGCACCAGCCTCAAGCATGGAAATAAAGGTGGAAGAACCGCCAAGCTCAAGGTCAAGGTCAGAGTGATCGCGCTCTTCATAGGTTGGGTTAACCAGGAACTCGCCGGTATCAGCGTTGCGGCCAATACGGACGCATGCAAGTGGTCCCTCAAAAGGAACGCCACCAACGGCCAGGGCAGCAGATGCGCCCATGACAGAGATGGTATCGACAGCGTTTACCTGATCAGCAACAAGAGAAGTTGCAACAATCTGAACCTCATTGCGGAAGCCATCTGGGAAGGATGGGCGCAGAGGACGGTCAATCATACGAGCAGTAAGGGTTGCCTTCTCGGATGGACGAGCCTCGCGCTTGAGGTATCCACCAGGAACACGGCCAACTGCGTACATTTTTTCAATAAAATCAACAGTCAGTGGGAAGAAGTCGTAATCTTTACGCTCCTTGGAAACCACTGCAGTGAGAAGTACGGTGGAATCGCCGCACTTAACGATACAGGCACCTGTTGCCTGCTTTGCGAGCTCACCAGCCTCAAGGGTGTAGTGCTTACCGTAGAGGTCAAATTCGTGAGTTACTTTAGTCATTTCTTTCCTCTTCTATCTCCGTTTGCCCCATTGCAAACGGGCCTCAAACATAAAGGGCGCCAGACGGCGCCCTAAAAAGCCAACTTACTGGATGTTGTCGCGGATACCCAGGGAAGCAATAAGAGTACGGTACTCTTCAATGTCGTTCGACTTGATGTAAGAAAGAAGACGACGACGCTTACCAACGAGCATCAGAAGACCACGACGAGTGTGGAAGTCCTTCTGGTGGGACTTCATGTGGTCGGTGAGCTGACGAATACGCTCAGTAAGAAGAGCAACCTGAACCTGTGCGGAACCAGAGTCCTTCTCGTCCTTGCCGTACTGCTTGATGAGCTCAGCCTTACGATCCTTAGTTACTGCCATAATAAACCGCCTTTCGCGTTGAATACTCCTTGTACTGAGAAGGTAGCCGGCAGTGACTAGCCCCTAAGAACAAGGAAATAACCTACAAAAGGATACCAGTTACTGGTGAACTTTGCTAGCAAAAATCCACTTCAACTAGATACTCAGCAGAAATTCAAATGCTTTAAGGCGCGCTTCAAGGTGTGTGGCTGCCCAAATATGCGCGCTTGTGAGCAAAAAGAGTGCAGTTTCTGGAGCAATATCGGCAATAACAAGCTGGTCAAAGGTAAGTTTTAGAAGCGACGACAACCACGAGAGCTCAAGCGGAGTTACCTCAATGGCTCCCTCAATCTCATGCGCACAACTTCCACACAATGCGCCACCAGCAGCAGGCGAGAAGTACGTTAGAGCTTCATCTCCACAGGCAATGCACGATTCCAACTCAGGGCGCCAGCCTTCATGTGCCAAAACCTTAAACACATAAGCAGCAACAACAAGATCTAAGTGTTTCTCGTCATCTACTTCTTCACAGGCTCTGAGAGCGCGAGAGAGCAGTGGATAGAGAAACGCGTCTTCGACGCCGTCGATACACGAAAGGCGTGCAGCTTCGCAGATTGCCGACGCAGCTGCTACCTTAGAAAGATCTCCGCGCAGTGATGCGTGCGGCTCAAGCAAGGTTGCCTCGGACAAGATATCAAGTGAGCGACCTTCTGCCAGCAGTACGTCTAGCTCACAAAACAGTTCAACGCGGGCTGCAAATCGGCCGCCTGGCTTTCTAGCACCCTTTGCGACAGCGCGACGCTCTTCTCCTGAATCGGAGAGCATGGTTAAGATGAGGTCTTGCTCAGCGAGTTTTGTTCTATCAAGCACAATTGCTTTAAGACGCGTTGTCTTTCTACCAGGCACAACTAGTCCTCAGTTGAGTAACCTAGGCGCTTAATCTCATTGGCATCACGTCTCCAGAGAGGCTGAACGCGCACCTGCAGGTCAAGATAAACCTTGCGACCAAACAGTTTCTCCAGGTCTTTTCTAGCTTCAACTCCAACGCGTTTAATCATGGAGCCGCCCTGGCCAACTACGATGCCCTTTTGTCCTTCTCGCTCAACCAAAATGGTGGCAGAAATAGAGAGATGTCCATCTGTTGCCACCTCGTAAGAATCGCAAACAACGGCAACGGAATGGGGAACTTCCTGACGAAGGTTCAGCAAAAGCTTCTCGCGAACAAACTCTGCTACCAGGTCTTCTGGTAATGCGTCAGTCTCCATGTCCTCTGGGAACCACATAGGACCCTCAGGAAGATGCTCTGACACAAGCGCAATAAATGCCTGGATATTGAAGTCTTCTGGAGCAGAAACAACAAGCACGTCATCAAAGTGCGCAAGAGCCTGTGCGGCCTTAAGCTGCTCTGTTACTTGCTCTGGAGTTGCAATGTCGGCCTTGGTAATAACCAGCAGCTTAAAGGCGGCATGCGCCTGCTCAACATGATTGGCAACCCATTCATCTCCACGACCAACAGGCTTAGTAGCGTCAATCAAAAAAGCAATGACATCAGCGTCATTAAGCTCTCCGAGCGCTGCCTTGTTGAGCTCTTTTCCAAGAGCGTCTTTGGGCTTGTGGAGGCCTGGGGTATCTACAATGACCAGCTGAGAGTTCTCACCGTTTACCACTGCCCTAAAACGACGACGCGTTGTCTGGGCAACAGGGCTTGCGATAGCCACTTTCTGGCCCATGCAAGCGTTTAACAGCGTGGACTTACCAACACTTGGACGACCAACTAAAGCAACAAAGCCGCTCCTAAAGGGAGTGGTCTTAGATGTAGTGTTTTCAGAAACTGAATTGGCGGTCATATGTCCTCCAACTTACCAATGAAAAATTGCACGCAAGAAAATCAAAAGTCCTATAAGAGCTGCGGTGATGCTAATGCAGCATGAGGCAGCTGCCGCAATATCTTTAGCCTTACCAGCCATAGGATGAAACTCTGGAGAAACCAGATCTACTACGGTTTCTATGGCTGTGTTGAGAAGTTCTGTGGTTAAAACTGCACCAATACAAGCAAGAACAAGTGCCCAGCTCACAGTGTCTAAACCAACAAACAATCCCACCACCACGGTTACTGCAGCAGCAACGGCCATACGACGCAAGTTTGCTTCCTGAGCAAATGCTTGGCGAGCGCCCTGTAGTGCAAAGAGAAGGCCGCGCTTAAAGCTTGGATGTCTGCCTTTAGATCCCGGAATCATTACTCGTCAATCCCCTCACGGTGGCGAGTCAATACAACTGGCTCAATAGTCCTATCCGTTGAAAGCAGAGCAACAAGAGCGTCCTCACGAGCCTCCATAACTTCTGCCTCATCATCTTCAATATGGTCATATCCAAGCAGATGGAGCATGGCATGAACAAGCATAAGCCTAAACTCATCTGCCTCTGTAGTGCCATATTCTTTTGCCTGGCGAGCAATAAAATGAGGAGCCAGAATAATATCGCCCAACTCACACATCTCACCAGGAGCCAAATCTGGATCATCAGGGCGCTCTACCTCAAGTGAAATAACGTCAGTAGGTGCATTTTTTTCTCGCCACTCAAGGTTTACCTGCTGAATCTCTGCATCGCTAACAATAGAAATGGAGACCGTGCAGGGGCGCTCCACGCCCTCTTCAGAAAGTACAAGATTGCAATCGGCTTCAATCTCTTCTACAGAAATTGGGCACTCGACGCCTTCTTCGATCACAATGTCGTACTCGTTAACCACGTTACTCCCCTAGCTGTTTTTTCTCATACGCAGTGTATGCATCAACTATCTTACCAACCAACGTGTGGCGAACAATATCATTTCTATCTAAATCAACAAAAGCAACGTCTTCAAGATTACCCAACACCTGTCGAGCAACATCCAAACCGCTTCTTCCTACAAGGTCTCGCTGTGTTGCATCACCAGTTATCACAAACTTTGACGAGAAGCCCAGGCGAGTAAGAAACATCTTCATCTGCTCAGGGGTGGTATTTTGTGCCTCATCCAAAATGACAAACGCATCGTTCATAGTGCGGCCGCGCATAAATGCAAGTGGCGCAATCTCAACAATTCCCTGTTCAATGAGGTTATTTGCGTACTCCATTGAGGTCATATCAAAAAGCGCATCGTAGAGCGGCCTAATATAGGGATCCAGCTTTTCTTGAAGCGTGCCTGGAAGAAAACCAAGAGACTCTCCTGCTTCTACAACAGGTCTTACCAGCACAATTCTGCTGATTTGCTGAGAAGTCAAAGCGGCAAGCGCCATAGCAACTGCCAAATAGGTTTTGCCGGTACCCGCAGGACCAATACCAAACGTAATAGAATTGTTTGCTATTGCCCTAGTATACGCTATTTGACCTTTTGTTTTAGGCTGAATTGCTTTGCCTTTATGAGTTACAAACAGGGTACGTGTTCCCGTTTGCTCTAAGTTGGCATTTCTTTTTGTACTATCAAGCAGCAACTTTACGTCTTCAAGCGTTGGCCTAGATCCAGACTCGACCATTTGAATGAGGTGAGAAAAAATAAGCGTTAACTGCTCAATTTCTTGAGAAGTTCCCGACAAAAAGATTGCTTTGCCTCTGACTGAAATAAGAGCCGCACATGACGCTTCAATTTCTCTGAGCAAACTATCAGCTGGACCTGTCAGATATAAAGGATCCACTGAATCAGGAATAGTTAAGCGAATCTGTGTTGGCTCCATGTTCCCCCAATTTATAAACGAGTAGCTTTTAGCGTTCCATTAGGTAAAACTTCATCAAAGCGCATAGCGATAAGTTCATCAAGTTCAATAGTAGGATCAACCTGGACATCAAAAAGACCGCCAGAAATTCCCCTACCAGGATACTGTACCACCACATTATCGCAGGTACCAACTAGCTTCTTAGCAGCATCAAAGCGCATAGCATTACCCAGATCACGCATTTTCTTTGCGCGCTCAGCCATCACTTTTGGATCTACCTGATTTGGAGCAGTAGCTGCAGGCGTTCCAGGTCGCTTGGAATACCTAAATACATGCATCTTAGAAAAGCCCATCTGACGACAAAACTCGTACGACTCGTCAAATTCTTTATCAGTTTCTCCAGGAAAACCAACAATAAGGTCCGTTCCCAAGGCAATGGTTGGCAGTACCGAACGAGCTTCCTCAACAGCCTTGCGATAAAGCTCTGTCCTATACACCCTACCCATACGAGCAAGCGTAGCGTCACATCCGGACTGAAGGCAGATATGCAGGAAAGGTGCAATTCTTCCATTGGATGCAGCAATTACCTCTACCAAACGAGCATTTACATCTGGTGGCTCAAGAGAAGAAAGCCTCAAGCGACCAACCTCAGTTTTTTCAAGCACATACTCGAGAAGATCAGGAAGACGTAGAATTCTTCCACCTTCATCCTCAAGTTGAGCCTTATAGCTGCCAAGGTTGATTCCCGTAAGAACAACCTCTTGAGCTCCCCTGCTCATAGCATCTTTTACCTGCAAAACAACTTCACGAGGATCAAGAGACTTACCTGCGCCACGTGCTTTCCACACAATGCAGAAGGTGCAACGATTATCGCAACCATCTTGAATTTTGATGCCAGGGCGCGTACGACCTGTTGGAGTAGGCTTGGAGATGACAAGTCCGTCGTCGCTTACGGATTCTGGTGCAAAACCTAGCTCTTCAAGAACCCTATCTGCAACTTTGTCCTTCTCGGCTTCTACCACAACGTTAGGAGCAAGCGAGGCAAGTTCATCAGCAAAAAGACTTGCAACACAACCCGTTGCTACCACAAGAGGGGCTCCTGGCATAAGCGCTGCTTTACGCACAGCTTTTCTCGTCTTAGCTTCTGCTTCTGCGGTGACAGCACAGGTGTTGATAACAATTGCCTGAGCTTCATCTTCTTCAACAATGCGACATCCCATGCGAAGCAGAGAATCCGCCATTAAATCGAGCTCAACGCGATTTACCCTACATCCAAGATTTATGAGCGCAATTCCATGAGCCATTAGCGCCTCTTCTTAGAAGTCTTTTTGGCGTTCTTATTTTTGTGATCTGAAGAATCTCTGCCTTCAGATTGAGTGGTGTTTGACTCATCTTGAGTGTCTTGAACACTACTTTGTTTACGCTCATCAATTAGTGAGGTGAGTGTATCTAACTGATCTTTGGTCAGTCCCGTTGAAGTCTCAATGTGAACCAGAACGTAAAGGTTTCCACGAGCCTTAGTATGCAAACGAGGCATGCCTTTACCAGCCACGCTTAGCTGCTGGCCATACTTACAACCTGCAGGTATAGAAATCTCAATAGTTTCATCTTTGATAATGCCGTCAATGGTAACGGTAGTACCAACAATTGCCTCAAGAGAATCTACACTAACTGAAGTAAAGAGATCGTCTCCCCTGCGCTCAAAGTCTTTATGCTGGGAAACCTCAATAGTCACGATGAGGTCACCAGAGGTATCACCCCTGACGCCAGCCTCGCCCTTGCCGGTAATAGAAATTGACTGGCCAGAATGAACGCCTGCAGGAATTTCAACAGAAACACGCTCATGGTCAGGAGTTCTTCCCTGGCCATCACAGGTCTCACAGGCATGTTCTACTTTTTTGCCTGTTCCTTGGCACTCTGGACATACGGTCTGAGACTGCATCTGACCAAAGACGGTATTTTGGACCTGAACTACCGTACCCGTACCGTGACAGCGTGGACAGTCTTCAATTTTTCCGCCCTCACCAAGACCAGTGCCGTTACAGTCATCGCAGGTAGAAAGTCTGTTATACGAGATAGTTTTAGTAACTCCGGCTGCAGCTTCTTCCAACGTAATGGACAACCTGATACCCATATCACTACCACGAGTGCGTTGAGCAGCGCCTCGACCACCATGGCTGCCACCAAAGAAGGAATCAAAGATATCTCCAAAGCCACCAAAACCGCCGCCAAAGATATCTGACATATCCACATAGCCACCGCCAAAACCAGATGGACCATTAGGATCACCATAACGGTCATAGTTGGCTCGCTTTTGCTCATCTGAAAGCACAGAATAAGCTTCGTTTACCTCTTTGAATTTTTCTTCTGCATGAGGGTCATCAGAAACATCAGGGTGCAGTTTTCTTGCAAGCTTTAAAAAAGCTCGCTTGATAGTTTTTTGGTCTGCATCACGAGCAACACCTAAGAGCTCGTAGAAGTCTTTCTTCTCTGCCACGCTTACTAACTCTCCCCTTGTAAAACCTAAAACTTAAATTCCCATATAGCCAACATGGCCCAAACCGGCCGTACAAGCATACAAAGTCATAATAATAATTGAGTAGAAGGCACCATTGATGATTCCCGAAACAAATGCATTCGCAAAGCTTCTCCACCAACCAGCGTTCATCTTTACGCCATCTGCAAGAACATTTCTAATGCCAAAAATCAAAAGCGGAATCAAAACAATAGCAAAAAGTGGTGACCTCAAATTAAGTGCCACAAATACTAAAAGCATTGAGGTAATACCCGTTATACGAGCTCCCGCGCGCTGACGGAACGTCAACTGCTCTGAAGGAACCTTAATATTTACGATAAAGTCGCCAGTTGCAGAACCATTTGTTCCTGCATTTCCCATTCCAGGAACTCTGATCTGATCGCCATCATGCGAGTTAGCTGGTACATCAACCATAATTTCACTTGCAGACAAAACACGTCCAGAACCACCACAAACGTCGCAGGGATCCTGCACAACGTGTCCAGCACCATCACACTCTGGACAATCAACTCTAAACTTTCCTACTCCAAAAATGGAAGAAAGATCAATGTCAATATGGCCCGTTCCATGACAGGTAGGACAGGTGGTTGCCTCAGTCTTATGCTGAGATCCCTTACCAGCACAAGCATCACAGGTTACAAAACGCTGGTACGTTATGCCTTTCTTAACACCATTTTTAGCATCAGTATCACTCAGTGTTAAGTCGTAGACAATATCTGCACCTGTCTGAGGCTTATATGCGCGAGAGCGCTTTTGAGATCCAGTAGTCCAATTATTAAAGTTAATATCGCCAAACGGAAAGCCTCCCTCAAAAGGAGAACCTCCATACGCAGATCCACCTGGATAACCAGAGGGGCCATAACCGCCACCGTAGAAAGAGCCACTTCTCATTGCGTCATAACGACGGCGTTTCTCGGCATCTGACAGAACAGCATATGCCTCAGAAACCTCTTTAAAACGCTCTTCAGCATCGGGCTCTTTATTGACATCAGGATGAAGCTTACGAGCTTTAGTTTGAAAAGCTTTTCTAATTTCTTCAGCTGTCGCGGACTCAGAGACACCAAGGATGGCGTAATAGTCCTTCTCGTTCATTGCAGCCATGAAATCTCTCCGATTCAACCCGTTACAACTTATGATTATAAGAACAGTTGAAAGTGTACCCACATGTTTTTAACTTAATGCAACCAAATCCCATTAAGAATATTCGTTAACTACATACATGAAAAATCGACATACTATCGAATGTGTTCATGACTTTTTCAAACTGCAAATGAAGAAAATTATCAAATGTTTACTTATGATATTCCCGTATTTTAAATGCATACTTAGTTAATAAATCTTTCGAATAGATTTTTTTACCTTTTGAATCTCTAACTTCTTTCCAAAGAACAGAAGCCACCTTTAATTTATTAGAATAGTTATAGCTATTTTCATCTGCACAAAAATCTTTTAAAAATTGATTCCACTGACAAGCCGAATTATCGTATTTCGCATAATCTAAATCACCATAATATACATTTAACAAATCCCTGATTGTAAATGCACTATTGTTCTCTCTCTTAACTTTTCTCCAAGCAGCAGCCATATCAGCAGTAAATTTAAATGGTGAAACTTTTGTTAAAGAAGAAAAATATTCTCTAAACTTTGAATTAAATGAGAAGCCACACTCAAGCAATGACGAATTTAAAGTAACAATTTTTTTATTGACTTTTTTATTCTTTGTAAGTCTTTTCTTAATCAAATTACCTTTAAAATACTGCTCAATAATATTATTGAGCTCTTGTTTTGTACCTCTATATTCCAAACCTAAAGACTTACATATTTGCATAAGTTCTTCACGATACCAGTAATACTTAATAAACTCATCAAAAGATGTAATATCATCAAAATTAGGTCTTTTTTCTCCCATTCTTCAATCCTTTTCTTATTTTTCAATTATTTTGAAACATCAAGTAAATACTAACTACATCAAATAAATTTTTCTAACATTATCTTAAATCCCAAAGACGTCCATAGAGCTCGTTTCCAAGCAGCCAGCCCTTCTCGGTAGGCCTGTACGTAGTTTTATCCTTAGAATCTTCGTTATTGACGCATTCTAGCAGCTCATCATGCAAACAGGAGTCAAGCACTTTTTGCATCGATGGCGCTCCAAATACTCGTTCAGACTCATTCAATAGCGCAGGCGAAATTGGTTCCATAAGGCGAGCATGCAGCATCAAATCTTCTGCCACAGCTTCTCTATGGGTTAAAAATTCAACATCAAACTCTGTCGAGAAGAGCGATGCGCCTTCAGCAATTTTTTTTGGAGAATCAACAACTACCAGCCGTGCGCGAGCAGCTTCTTGTGGACGCGGAGGTAAAGAGGTGTTCTGCTCTGCAAGCATATCGTACTCAGGTGCGGTGAGCATGCTTGCAGCGCTGGTACCAAGACCAAGGTACGATTCTCCCGTCCAGTACATCTTATTGTGCTTGCAGCTCTTCTGATTTCGTGCGTAACTTGCTACCTCGTAGCGAACAAATCCCGCCGCTTGAAGCGTCTTTGAAGCAGCTTGCATTCGATCTGCCTGCACGTCATAGGCGTTCCAAGGAGTGTCTTTATCTTGGGTTTGTTTAGCTAACGCCGTGCCGTCTTCAATAGTAAGCGGATAGACACTCACATGGTCCACCCCAAGCGAGATAAACCTTGAAAGCGAATACTCCCAGGAGTTCTCTGTTTGCTCGGGAATAGCACACATGAGGTCAACCGACACGTCGTAACCACGCTCTTTTGCGGCTAAAACCCTGTCATACGCGAGGTCTGCCGAGTGAATTCTGCCAAGCCTCTTAAGCTCGTTGTCGTTAAAACTTTGAACTCCCAAAGAAATTCTCGTTACTCCACCTTTAGAGAGATTGGCGAGAAGATCGTCAGATAGTGAGTCTGGATTTGCTTCCATGCTGAACTCACTAGGCTGCGTAAGAGCTGAGACGTTCTGCGCCAAATCTACCGCATCTTGACCGAGCAAGCTGGGAGTTCCGCCTCCCATATAGACCGTTTTAGTAGCAGCTAACAACCCAAGCTGAGCGGCTTCATCTAGCTGATGTTTTAGTGCTTTTACGTAATCTTTCATGCGATTATCGTCTTGTCTTGTGGACCAAGAAGAAAAATCGCAATAGAAGCATTTTTGTGCGCAAAACGGAATATGCAGGTAAAGTGCAGGAGTGGCCGTTTGGTTGTATTTAGACTGCCAGGAATCCACAACAAATCACTAGCTCATAGGTAGATTATGCTCAGGAAATTCTTGCTCACCCTCAAGCCGCTTGACGGTTTCTTTAATCTCTAGTGCAAGATCAATAAAATCCTGGGCCGTAACGCACTTTACTGACTTTCCACGCCAATAGGCTGCGTTTGGAATACCTCTAAAATACCAGGTAGAAAGGCTTCTAGCGCGAGCAATATGAATATCCGCAGCGTCAAGCAACCTTACATGCATCATAAAAGATGCAAGCATTTGGTCAAGCGTTGGAACAAGCACAGGTTGACCCTCAACTAAAGCTTGAGTGTTTTTAAAAATCCACGGATTTCCGTACGTTCCGCGAGCAATCATTACAGCCGTTACACCTGTCTCTGTAAGAGCATGAGCTGCTGCTTCAGCAGAGAGCATATCGCCAGAGCCTATAACAGGAATTGAAACAGCATCGCAAACTCTATTAACGGTCTCCCATTCCGCCTGACCTCGATACATCTGGGTGGCAAAGCGGCCATGAATAGCAACAGCAGACGCTCCAGCAGCCTCCATGGCGCGAGCAAACTCAGGTGCCACTTCCTCATCCTGACGTCTACCACGCCTAATCTTGACAGTGACAGGTACGCTAACCTCAGACAGACAAGCCTTAACCAAATCTGCAGCAAGCTCTGGGGTATCGAGAAGGGCTGAACCCTCCCCTTTTTTAACCACCTTAGGAACAGGACAAGCCATATTGATATCGATAAGAGCCAGCTTATCCCCTAAACGCTCACTAATCTGAGCTGCTGCTTCTTTAAACTGATCTGGCTTTGAACCAAAGAGTTGAACAGCAATATCGGGCTCAGTTGCAAGAGGCTCTACAAGCTCCCAGGTTTTCTCGCCACCATAATGAATTCCTGCAACAGAAACCATTTCTGAATACGCAAGACCTGCTCCGCCAGCTCGAGCCATAGTGCGATACACACCATCGCTGACACCGGCCATAGGGGCCATAAGCACGGGATTTGCAGACAGGCGCTCCTTGAGTGAAGATCCTGACGCAAAAGGAACAATATGTGAAGAAAGACCTGCTTGAGGTGCGCAGGTTGAAATGATTGTTTGAAGCGACTCCACAAATACCTTCTACTCGTCGTCAACCTTGAGAACAGCCAAGAATGCCTCTTGAGGTACTTCGACTGAGCCAATCTGCTTCATGCGCTTCTTACCCTCTTTTTGCTTTTCAAGCAGTTTGCGCTTTCTGGAAATATCGCCGCCGTAGCATTTAGCTAAGACGTCCTTTCTACGTGCGCGAACAGTAGAGCGAGAAATGATTTTATTGCCAATAGCACCTTGAATAGGAACCTCAAAGAGCTGCTGAGGAATGATGCCTTTTAGTCTGTCGCAAAGACCACGAGCAAGATCATATGCTTTGTCTTTGTGAACAATAAACGAAAGCGCATCAACGACGTCTCCAGCAAGCAAGATATCAAGCTTAACCAGGTCAGAAGTGCGATACGAATCAAACTCATAGTCAAGTGAGGCATAACCTTTGGTTCTACTCTTAAGCTGGTCAAAGAAGTCCAGGATAAGCTCGGCCAAAGGAATGCTAAAGATCATCTCGACGGACTTATCAGACAGATACACCATGTCTTCAGATACGCCACGATGATCAACAACAAGCTGCATAACCGTGCCAACAAACTCGGGAGGCACAATAATTTTTGCCTTGAGGTACGGCTCATCAATGCGGTCAATCTTGGTGACCTCTGGAAGATCTTGAGGACTGGTAATCTCAATCATAGTTCCATCAGTCTTGTAGACGTGATAGTCAACAGATGGACTGGTAGCAATCAAGTCAAGGTCAAACTCACGCTCAAGACGTTCTTTAACAACTTCCATGTGGAGAAGGCCCAAAAATCCTACTCTGAAGCCAAATCCCAAAGCCACAGAAGTCTCTGGAGACCACGTGAGTGAAGGATCGTTAACGTGCAACTTATCAAGTGCATCGCGGAGGTTCTCGTACTGCTTGTTATCTACGGGGAAAAGACCGGTAAATACCATCGGTTTTGCCTCGCGGTAACCCGGCAGTGGCTCTGCGCATGGATTTTGCTTATAGGTAAGCGTGTCTCCAACACGAACAGCTTCAGGATCCTTGAGACCAGTTACCACATAGCCAACCTCACCAACAGAAAGCTGGTCAACAGCCATCTCAAGAGGCCTCTTGGCGCCAACTTCCTCAACAAGAAAAGGCGTAGAGCCCTGCATCATAAGGAGCTGATCGCCAGCTTTGATTGAGCCATCAAAAACACGTACTGTAGCTACAACGCCTCTGAACTGGTCAAAGTACGAGTCAAGAATCAGTGCCTTTAGAGGTGTCGTGGGGTCTCCTTTTGGCGGAGAAACCAAGTACACCAAAGCCTCAAGAAGCTCATGGATACCCTCACCAGTCTTGCCGGAGACGCATACGGCATCATCAGCTGGGATTGCAAGAACATCCTCAATTTCTGCGCGAACCTCTTCAGGACGAGCAGACGGAAGATCAATCTTGTTGATTGCAGGAACAATATCCAGGTTGGCATTCATGGCAAGCATGGCGTTTGAGACTGTTTGAGCCTCCACGCCTTGCGTTGCATCAACAACCAGAACCGCTCCTTCGCAGGCAGCCAAAGACCTTGAGACCTCATAGGTAAAGTCAACGTGTCCCGGAGTGTCAATCAGGTTGAACTGATAGCGCTCTCCATCATCTGCGTCATACATAACGCGGACGGCATTTGATTTGATGGTAATTCCACGCTCACGTTCAATGTCCATAGTGTCCAAGAGCTGTGACTCCATATCACGTTCTTCAACGGTATGAGTAAGCTCCAAAATACGGTCACTGATGGTAGATTTACCGTGATCGATGTGCGCAACAATAGAGAAGTTGCGAATATGTGAAGTATCCTGTGTATTCATAAGGAAAATAATAGCGTAAAGTACCCCCTTCGTGCTATACTTCTAAAGCTGCCTCAAACGTGTCTCAGCGAAGAGGCCTCACATAGTAAACACCGAAAGGAACCGCACGTGGCTAACATCAAGTCTCAGAAGAAGCGTATTCTCACCGCTGAGAAGGCACGCCAGCGCAACAAGGCTGTCCGTTCCGAGCTTAAGACTGCTATTAAGGCAGTTCGCACTGCTGTTGAGGCAGGCCAGCTTGAGGACGCACAGGTTGCAGCTAATAAGGCATCCCGTCTTCTTGACAAGGCTGCTTCTAAGGGCATCGTACACAAGAATCAGGCTGCTCAGCGTAAGAGCGGCGTTCAGAAGCTTGTTAACACCCTTAAGTAGTTCTTATCTACTTTTAAACTTTTTAAAACGGACTCCTTGGAGTCCGTTTTTTCTTACCTGAATTCTTTGAATCTACACATTTGCGACGCCGCACAGAGCAAAGATAAGCTTGGTCATTGTGGTTGTTTTATCTTCTCCACTCTTAAGACCACGTTCTGCATCTGCACAGAGGCCCAGAATATGTTCAAGCTCGCCATCTGCAAATTGACGCGCCCATCGTGCATAATTTCTTACTTGCCAGTCCTGCTTGCCCAAAACTGAAGCAATTTCCCGTTCTGTACCTCGCTTAACCATAGACCTGGCGCAAATAAGCTCTCTTACGCGTCCAGTCATAAGTGACAGATTTCCAATAGCTCCCGATTCATCCATCTGACTGTAAAGCTCCAAAGCCTTTTGAGCATTTCTCGCTGATAAGCTGTCGAGAAAATCCCATGGCTTGACTTCCACTACTCGTGCAACGTGAGTTTCTACAAACTGAATGTCAATTGCACCAGGATGACCTAGAAGAGCTGCTAAAGATTTAACTTGAGAATCAAGCATGGTGGTATTATCACCAACACGACTTATAAGCTCATTGGCCACATTAATTGGGATTTGTAGTCCGTACTTTCTTCCAAGATCCCCAATGTATTTAGGCAAATCTTTTCTAGAAATTGCACCACAATTAATAACTGCAAGCTTACCTAACGCATCTACTGCTTTATAAAGCCTTGTAGTTTTTGCAAGCGTCTGTGCAGAAAGCATCAAAGTAGTAGTTGGATTAGGATTTTTAAGATACTCCACGAGAGCTTCTGATACAGACTTAGGCAATTTACCAGCATCGTCAATAACAACAATTCGCCTAGAATCACCCATAGGAAGTGTTTGAGCAGAAGACAAAACAGATTCTGGAGTCAGCTCAGCGCTTACAGAAATCTCATCAAGGTTAAAGGTAATAAAGCTCTGGTTAAGACGGCTTTTAAGCTTATCAATAGCCCTTGCACGCTTCATCTCATCAGGGCCAACAGCCAAATATGCAGCTAGTAACTTAGCCTGCTCCGCCATCTTTTTCCTCCTCTAATTCTGTATCTACTTTAGCATGTTGCACGCTCACCCTAGGTCCATGTTCTCCGGGAAATACGGTGACGTCTCCATAATCTTTTGTGCAATAAAACCTTGCGCCAACACCCTCTAAGATATCCACCGCTTCCTGTTTAGGATGACCATAACGATTATTCTTTCCAGCACTTGCAATTGCTACCTCGGGTTTTAGCGCACGAGCAGTTTCTGGATAAAGCGACTTTGCTGCACCATGATGTCCAACTTTTAAGAAATCTATATCGCCTACATCGCCTGAATCTACCGTCTCTTTTGTCTGATCTCTTTCAGCGTCTCCCGTTAAAAGCGTAGTTAAGGTATTTTGCCCGTCGTTATATGTCACATAGAGCTCAACCGACGCATTATTAGCTTCTTTAGCTTTGTATCCCCTATGTGGCCACACAACGCGGATATGAAAGCGACCAACATCAAATTCATCACCATATAAAACTTCATAGGAGCTGCTGCCGGAAATCCTCTGAATAGCTCTCTGAAGCTCAAGTTTTTCTTGTTTTGTTATTCCTTCTCCAACTAATACCCGACCCGCCTTCACCGAACCAACCATATACCTCACGCCACCAGCATGATCCTCATCAAGGTGTGTGAGCAAAATAGCATCAAGATATGAGATGTGTTGTCGCTCTAGAGCGTCATTAACCACATCTCCCACACTCGTGTCTACGAGCAGAGAATGCGCACCGTCACTGAGCAATATGGCATCACCTTGGCCAATATCCATCACACAAATTCTTGTTGGCGAGAAAAACTTCCAGTAGATACTTAAACCCAAAATAAGCATAAACACCATCAAACAAATGCCAGATAAAACTACTCTTTTCCCTTTTGGCCAAAATACGTAAAGAGCCACCATTGCTGCAAACACAAGCAATGAAACTATCCAACTCATGTCAGTTAACGACACGCTTGCAAAAGATCTTTCGGATAAAAAAGAAGTAAGAGCCTCTATAAACTGACCAAGAAAATCCACAAGGCAGAAAGCAACATCTTGAGCCGGTTTAAACCAACATAAAGCTATTGCTCCAATTCCAAATAAGCTCAGAAGAGAAAATAAACTTGTAATCAGTGCACTTGAAAGAGGAGCAAGTAAAGAAAAATGACCAAAGTACATGCAAGAAATTGGAAGGCACGAAAGCTGAGCAACGGTTGTGGCACACATAGTGTTTCGTACATCAGAAAACGGTTTTCTAAGAATCTTCTGTATTCTTCCGTATCCAGATATGTGAAAAGCAATTTTTGCATAGTACTGAGCAAGACCGCCGTAGATATTCATGCCAAAAATACATGCTAGTGACAAGGTAAAAGCAATGTTTACGCTCAGCTGTGGATCTATACAAAGCATAAATAATGCAACGATAGAAACTGCTGAGAGCGTATGGTTTTTTCTTCCCACATATTGCATTACGTATTTTTGTTCAACAAGAAGTATTGCCCTCATTGCAGACGCAGGTAATCCACAGAAAAGCGCGTAGCTACTGAGTAAAAATAAATTCACTACCCCTCTTAAAAGAGGTTTTATTGTTAGCTTTTTAAGAAAAGCGTCAATAAAAGCAGAGAGAATTACCATGTGACAACTGGAAATTGCAATGAGATGCATTAGACCGCAACGCATAAATATTCTAGGAATGTTAAAGCTGTACAAGCTAGGCCTATAGGCACAAAGACCACATGCAACTAACGCTCGACCAAAGCTCTGTTCTGGTTGGAGTTGAGAAATACAGTTTTCTCTAAATTGAGCAACTTCTCCAATAATTCCCTCTCCATAGGTTTTTGAATTCACCTTGGTTATCTGAATTGAACCAAGTACTCCTCTCTTAAATTGTTCTTCTGAAAACTCCTTATCTTTATAGTGTGAAAACCTACCTTCGCAACAAAGATGAGTTTCTCGCAAGAATGGTTCCTTGGCATGTAGCCCCACAGATCCAATGCATCTACCCTGGTACATGACATTTGCCTGACCAGTCCATGTATGATTTTTATAAACTAAATCTCTTGATACGACTAATTCAAAATTATGTATAGCGGTTGACTCTAAAAGATC
>CAUVJF010000008.1:0-40919 GCA_963552125.1 uncultured Atopobium sp. | reverse complement strand
GGGCATTTTACACACCTAATGACGATAATCTGCACGTTTGAGGTATTTTCAGCGTCATGTATACGTCTTTTTAACAGATTATCCGACTTAGGTGTGTTTTGAACTGCCTCCTATTTCTCGTGTCCAAGAAATGGGAGGCAGTTCATATAGAGACTCTTTGTTATCGCAGAAAAAATGCCAATACATTATTTTGCATAGAGGAATTGATTTTTGCATATCTTTTGTATAGCCAATTAATCCCAGACAGAAAAGTCACTTACGATTTATTTACGTAACAGGTATGCAATTTTCTTTAAATTTCCGCTTGTAAAACAACATAACAAATTGTATCTGAAGATATTTTAGTGTAGTATGATACGGTAACAGCACGAGACTATGCATAAAACATACGCATGTTTTTAAGGCATCGTTTGAGCAGATGGGGCTGTGAGATGGCTAAGGCAGGTGTTACCAAAAAGACCGACCCAGGTTTGGGTAGGACAGTAGCAAGGTTGTTACAAGAAAGTGGCAAGCGCCAGGTAGACCTGTGCGAATTCTCACATTGGTCACGTGCGTATGTCTCTTATATTTGCACCGAGCGCCGTAAGTGGCCTTCATTTGATAAAGCAAAGGTTATCGCTGACTTTTTCTCCTTAAGTCTTGATCAACTCTGGGTTGAGCATCTTAAAGATCTTGTTGATGCTGGCGTGGAGCTTACAGAGATGCAGAAGAAGAATTTAGCTGAGGGTGTTAATCTTCCAAATCCTACTGTTATGCATGACGGAAATGACAATAGAGAATACCTCCAACCTGTTGTTTCCTCGGGGAACGGTTCAGATTACACGCTCCCGGAAATTCTTGGCGTCGAATAAGTATTTTTGACTATTTTTATTGTTTACAATGCCATACTTGCTGTATACGCGTATGATTCAGCGTTGTTCAGATTGCATGGGGCTATCTGAAGAGTAGGAGATGTGCAAGATGGCTGGACTACACTGTTCAGACTGCGCTTTTAGCTCGTTCAAATTTAACGAGGACGCCCAGATGTATCAGGCGTACTGCTCGCGCGGCTATTTGCTGGCTGATCCACATATCCATGAGCTTTTCGCCATGCACTTTGCTAAGTCTCCAGAGGATTTTGTTCCCGTCAAAGATCCGTTTAATCGCGAGTATCTAAGGAAGTCATATATCTGCGGAGAATTTATTAAGCGTAAGGATAATTTGGGTTAACGGTATGTCTTAAAACCCTGTTATGTAACATAGCAGGGTTTTATTATGTCTCTGACGTGTTTCTCGTCTAATCAATATCAAAGAATTAAGTAAATATCACAAAAGTTGTTATGTAGCGCTTATAGATTTCTGCATAATTAGTTAACTTTCTGTTATATGTTCCTCTTAAAACAAGGTAGTATTGATTTGGGGGAATCTCCTTATTACAAGGGGATTTAAAACATTTATAAAGGAGCGGCAGCAATGTCGAGGCGACCACAAACAGAAAGTTGTGACACACGTCACAAGCTTCTTAAATCCGCAGAGCAAGAGTTTGCTTTACAGGGATACGATAAAGCTTCACTTCGACAGATTTGTGCACATGCAGGCGTTACCACGGGCGCACTTTATTTCTTCTTTGATAACAAAGAGGACCTCTTTAAGAATGTTTTGATTCCTGTCACTGAAGGCGCAATTCAGATTCTTGAGGATTACAAAGATCATCTGCTGGTCTCTGGCGAAAGAAATCTTGAAGACACTCCTTTGGGTGATAAAGAAACGCTCGAGAAATTCTTGGACCTTCTGTACGGCAATAGGTACGTGGCGCGGATTCTTGTGAATAATCGAGAAAACCCACATGTTGCCTATTTCTTTGAAGAGTTGACCGAGGTTATCTCTGCAACCATCAGAGCTATTCTTTATCCTAACGTTGCACAGGTTAAACCCTATGATGAGTTTATTATTACCTGGCTTGCTCAAACTGAAATGACCACCATTGTCAATATTCTTAAAAATGATGAGACTCGTGAAGAGGCTGACGGTCACATTAATTCTGCAGTGATGTTTACGCAAGGTGGCATCAAGGCTTTAGCTGCAGAGCATTAAGTGTTCATCTATGCATAAAAATTGACAATATCTACTTATTTCCGTTATCCTCTTACAAGGTATAAATCACCCAAAGGAGACCTTTATGAAGTTCAATAAGCTCGGCCTCGTAGCAGCATCCGCTTCTGCCGTTCTTGCACTTGCTGGTTGCAATCTTATTCCAAATCTTGCTGATCCAGGAACCACTACTGGCGGTGGTCAGCAGCAGCAACAACAGCAGCAGACTGCACCTGATGCAAATACCGCAACTAAGCCTTCAGATACTCGTGCTGGTGACTCTGACTCTCAGCAGCTCTATCAAACTCTGATGGACAAGCACAACACTTCCGAGCAGATTACCAACGTTCAGAAGTACGTTGATGATGTTAAGAAGACTGGCGATAAGACTGAGGTTCTTATCGACACCGATAAGATTACCGTTACCGTTACCGGCATTGGTGTTGACTTTGAGAACTCTAACGGATATCTGGTAGAGGTTGTCAACAAGACCGATACAAACATCTTCCTCCAGACAACAGATACTGCCGTTGGTAAAGATGAGCTGAACCTGTTTGTTAACGCAGCTCCTAACGCAACTACCAAGGGCTTTGCATACTTTGATCCAGGCGTAAAGATGGATGCATCCGCAACTGTTCGTGGTACCATCCTTGCTCTTTATGGTTCTGACTACAGCATGGATTCCTTCAACGTTATGTTCTAAGTTTTACTTAGTTCGTTGATTGCAAAGGCTCAGCTTTTTAGCTGAGCCTTTTTTGTTAGCGAGAAACCCCGTCAAAAGCAGTTAAATGAGTCAGTGTTAAGTTATTAGAATCCGTTAGACTATAGAGTTGTTAGCTATTAGAAAAGCATATATGCACTACATATAAGGAGCTACGATGCTAGATTTAGATAAAAACACAGACAGGTCATATAACGATCTTATCTTTTTAAAACCTCTTTTTCACAATAAGATTTGGGGCGGCAGAAGGCTTGCTGAAGAGTATGGCTATGACATTCCTGAAGGTGCAGTAGGAGAGTGCTGGGCAATCAGCGCACATCCTAACGGAGACTGTGAAGTTGCCTCTGGTGCCTTTGAAGGAAACACTCTTTCCGAGCTATGGGTTTCTCATCGAGAGCTTTTTGGTAATGCAGAGGGAGACCGTTTCCCACTTCTCATTAAAATTCTTGATGCAAAAGATGACCTCTCTGTTCAGGTTCATCCAGATGACACGTACGCAGCAGAACACGAGAATGGCTCTCTGGGAAAGTCTGAGTGCTGGTATATTCTTGATGCAAAAGAGAATGGCGATATTGTTGTAGGACAAAATGCCTCCTCAAAAGAAGAGTTTGCAGCCATGGTTGAGCAGGGAAAGTGGACTGAACTGCTCAATTATGTTCCTATCAAGGCTGGAGATTTCTTTAGGATTGATCCTGGAACCGTTCACGCCATTAGAACGGGCACGCTTATTCTTGAAACGCAGCAGAGCTCAGATATTACATACCGTGTGTATGACTATGATCGTTTGGGAGACGATGGCAAGCCTCGTGACTTGCATTTAGCACAGAGTCTTGAGGTTATCGATTACGCACAGGAAGCTCCAACATCTGGAGAAATTACTGCTCCAGAAATTGACGGTAAAACTGAACTTATGAGCTGCAAGTACTTCTCGGTAGAAAAATACGAGATTCATGAGGCAAAAACTATTGCTCAGCCATGGCCGTTTATGTGCGTAAGTGTCATTAAGGGAGAAGGTACGGTTTGCGCTGACGGCGGCAACGGAGAAGAGCATAGGATTTGCAAGGGTTCGCATTTTATTGCACCTGCATCTTCTGGTAGCCTGCGCTTTACGGGCACTATGACATTGATTACCTCTCATCTTCCTCATACAAAGTAGGATGATACATAAGTCGAATGCAGCTTAATGTGTAACATTTGACTCGTTTCAAGTAGAATATAAAAAGTTGAGCCTTTTATACGTTTATAGGAGGAACGTATGAATAAAGAGATGATTACTCGTCGCGCTTTTGCTGGATTGGCTGCAGGCGGTGCTGCCAGCACGCTTGCTGCTTGTAATAGTGACGTGATGCAGGCAATCTTAAACCCTGATTCTATTCTTGGCGGAGCTGGTCAAGATCCTCAGAATGGCGGTCAAGGCGGTACTGGTGATGCACCTTCTCAGTCAGATTTTGTGAAGCTTGAAGAGATTCCAGACCATCCAACGCTAACCGGAGATTTTTCTAAGATTATTACTGGCGTCTGGTGTGTTGACAATGGCGTTGGAACTAAAGGTGGATCAAAGGAAGGCAAAACCTTTGACCATGGTGGCATGCTTAATCAGGGCTATAACGATGGAACCGTTCTTTACTATTCATTCAAAGAAGACGGCACTTTCTTCATGCATAATTTTAAAGGTGTGAAGAATGACGGTAAGTGGGAAGCAAAAGGAACTATTGCCATTCAATGTACGTATGATGATGGCGATAGTGTGCCAATGCTTTTTGATAAGGACGACAACAACTATCTGAAGTACAGTGATGCCAAGAGTGAGATTACGTTTAATTTCAAAAAACTTTCTGACAATCCAGACGATACTTCACAGATAGCTTATATTGAAGGACAGGTAGTCAATTTTGCTGCCACCATTCCTGGTACGTATTATCTCTTTGGCTTGCACTATGCAGATGGCTCTAAAGAAGATTTGACCAGTGATCAGATTGAGTCTATGAATAAGGGTTCTGGCGGAGCTTACACCTTCTCTGCTCATAAGGATGGAGCTGCTGCACTGTTCTATCCAGACGGTAGCGTTTCTCCTATTCAGATTGTTGCAGAGGAGCCTTCGGCAGATGGTCTTTCTTTCCCCATTCTTGCTCAAGGCTTTTCAGAAAATGAACAGATATCTAAGTCTGTTCTATACACTACTGCGGAAAATAAAAAGCTTCTCAGTATTGATGCTCCTGGATTTACTCTTAAGTTTGCCCTCCTTAATCACCGTGAGGATGATTGGGCTAAATATGAGTATCCACCAAAGGCAGAGTTCCCTTGGCAGCCAGATGGTAAGGGTGGCTATAAGCTAGTAACTCCTACTTCTGGTTCTGGCGGCAGTTCTTCAGGAAATGGTGGTAGCTCTTCAGGAAATGGCGGCAGCTCATCTGGAAATGGCGGCGGCAAGGGCGGCTCAGGTAAGAAATAACCCAGCCTTTTTTGGTTTCTTTTACTAACAAAAAAGCAGGCATATGATATGCCTGCTTTTTTCTTGCTAACCTTTTACATGTGTAAAAGGGTGGTGATGTAAAGCTTGGTGTAAAGCTTACGCAGCGTGTGCGCCGCCCTCAATCTCACCAGTGCAGTGTGGGCAGCGAGTTGCGCCCTCTTTAACCTCTTCAAGGCAGTGTGGGCAGTGTGGAGCTGCAACCTCTTCACCAGCTTCTTCTTCGTCCTTCTTAAGCTTGGATGCCTTCATGAACTTATTGAGGGCCTTAACCATGCAGAAGACAATGAATGCAATGATCAGGAAGTTGATGATTGCGCTGATGAATGCACCAAAGTCAATGCCGTTCTGGGTGCCAGGAACTGGAATAGAAAGACCAGAAACCTCGGTACCACCACCAGAGATCAGCTTAATAAATGGGTTGATGATGTCATTGACAAGGGAGGTAACAATAGCGGTAAATGCGCCGCCAATGATGATACCAATAGCCATGTCCATAACATTGCCCTGCTGGATAAACTCTTTGAACTCCTCGATAAACTTTTTCATTTCATCCCTTTCGTGTAGTTAATAGAGGACAGGTATTTCTACTCGCGCCTACGGAGTGCGCTTATGCGCTGGCCAGACCATAGATGCGAGAATATTTGTCAGTTAGATACTTGGTGTAGTAGTGGACGTCAAAAGGCTCACCACATGCACCCATGATGAGCTCCTTGGAGTCTTTTGCACGACCCCAGGTCCAAATACGGCTGCCCAGCCACTCCCTAATAAGAGCAAGATCTCCAGATGCGCAGACGGCGTCAAAGTCCATACCCTCAGCAATCATGGCGTGCTTGTACTGTGCGCCATAAGCGCTGCCAAGAGCATAGGTTGGGAAGTAGCCAAACTCACCCCATGACCAGTGAACATCCTGAAGAGCACCTTCAGTGTTATTTGGAACCGTAACGCCCAGGTACTGCTTGTACTTCTCGGCCCAAAGAGCTGGGACATCCTTTGCAGTAATCTCGCCAGACAAAAGTGCCTGCTCCATTTCGTAACGGATGAGGATGTGCAGAGGATAGGTGAGCTCGTCCGCCTCAGTGCGGATGAGACTTGGCTGTACTTTATTAGCTGCCGAGAAGAGCTGGAAGGCAGTGACGCGATTAAGCTGGCCAGGGAAGTGCTTGCGCATAAGCTGTATCAGAGGCTCGGCAAATGCCTCAGAAAGGCCAACGTAGTTCTCAAAGAACCTGGACTGGGACTCGTGCATGCCCATAGAAGTGCCGGTGCTCAGAGAGGTAAAGCGGTACTCCCAGTTAATGCCCTGCTCGTAGAGGGCGTGACCGTTCTCATGCAGCATGGAATAGACATTGGAAAGCACGTTATTCTCGTAAGCGTGGCTGGCAACCATGACAAAGCCAATACCAGGGCCACCAGTGTAAGGGTGCTCAGTTTTGCCAAGCCAGTAAGCGTCCTCGTCAAGACCCTGGAGTTTTACCAGGTCTTTTGCAAGGTCCCACTGACGATTGACGTCAAACTTGCCCTCAAGAGGCTTGGTGCTTGGCTGACGCTTAGAAGCCATGCAATCGGCAACCAGAGGGACTACCACTTCTTTAACGTTATTGAAGAAGGTGTTATAGAACTCTCTGTTGGTACCGTGCTCAAAATCGCTAAGTAAGAGATCATATGGGTCTTTGGAAGCATCGCGTGCCTGGCACATCTCTTTGCGAAGCTCAATTAAGCTATCCAGCTTTGGAGCAAAGAGTGACCAGTCATCGCTGTTCTTTGCCTGCTCCCAGACCTCATTAGCCTCTGTGGTAAGACGAACAAAGTTGCTCTGAAGCTCAACAGGTACATCTACCAGCTGACTTCTGTCACGGCGCAGAATTTTAACTTGCGCGCGATGAGTCTCATCAAGTAGAGCGCGATTCTCGTGAAGTCTGTCAAGCAGTGCGCCAACAGCAGGATCACAGAGGGTCTCCTGGACCTGTTCGCCAAGGATTGCCAGGGCTTCTCCGCGCTCTTCAGCAGCCTTTTTTGGATCGATGCATGGTCCAAAAGAGCCAATCTCATTAGCTGCGTAGTTGAGAGCAAAGAGCTTCTTCTCAAGTTCATCAAGTTTAGCGATATCATCGCGGGGATTTGAAAGCGCTGCGTTCAATTCAACAGTGTTATGTGCGCTGTCCATAAAAATCCTCTCTACAAAATTTAGGAGCGACCAGTATGTTTGCCGGTTATATGTAACCGTTTAGCAATTGCGTCATATTTTACCCTGTTATTTATTGATATTTGAGCGATACTAAAAAGACTACGTCCTAAAACAATAAGCACATCTTTTCGGCACAATTTTGCCCAAAGATGGCTTGTAAGGAGTAAGAGTTCTATGGATGACAGCAGAATCTCGTTTGACGTATGGAGTGATCTTTACGCAGATCGCGTTCAAACCATGCGAAAAAGCGAAGTACGAGATTTGTTTGCGGCCCTGTCTCGTCCAGGTGTTATTGCGCTGTCTGGCGGCCTGCCGGATATTTCTTCGCTGCCGCTTGATCAGGTTGCAGAGTGCGCTCGACGCTGCGTTGCTGTTGAGGGACTTAGGTCTCTTCAGTATGGCAACTCTGATGGCCGCATTGAGTGCAGAAGGACCATCTGCAAGATTTTAGCTGCTCAGGGCGTCGAGGCTGATCCTGACGAGATGATTTTGACTTCTGGTTCTCAACAGGCGCTTGATTTCTTGGGTCGCGTTTTCTTAAATCCAGGAGACGACGTCATCTGCGAGGGTCCAAGCTATCTTGGCGCGTTCCAGGCGTTTTCTGCATACGAGCCTACTGTTCACACCATTGATATGGACGAAGAAGGCATCAGAACAGACCTGCTTGAGGCAAAGCTTAAAGAGCTTGCAGACCAAGGCAGAAAGCCTAAGTTCATCTACGTTATTCCTAACTTTAACAATCCTGCCGGCATCACCATGTCTATGCCAAGGCGTCTGCGCCTTCTTGAGCTGGCGCGCCAGTACAACATCCCTGTTGTTGAGGATGACCCGTATGGTCTTATCCGTTTTGAGGGAGAAGATCTAACACGCCTTAAGACGCTTGATCCAAGTGTCATTTATCTGGGAACCACGTCAAAGATTTTTGCCCCTGGACTGCGCTTAGCATGGATGGTTGCACCTCGTCATTTCCTTGAGCGCATCAACCTTGCTAAGTCTGGCTCTGACCTGTGTACCAGCCCCTTTAACATGATTCTTGCTGAGCACTATTTCAATGAGGTTGATTGGCAGGCAGCACTTGAGGTGTCTAAGTCTCGCTATAAAGAGAGAAAAGACGCCATGCTCGCAGCGCTTGCAGAGTTCTTCCCCAAAGACGTTACCTGGACTAAGCCAGAGGGCGGTTTGTTCCTGTGGGTAACCTTCCCGCCATACCTCAACACTGAGCAGTTGCTTCCTCGTGCAATTGAAGAGGGAGTTGCCTTTGTTCCAGGTGTTTATTGCTATCCTGACCAGCGTATTAGTTCAAGCATGCGCCTGTGCTACTCATTTGAGACGCCAGAGCGCATCCACGAGGCAATCCGCAGGCTGTCTTTGTGCGTCCAAGATCGCATGGCGTTGTATCGCGCATTCCTAGAGGCGGGCGCTCTTCCTGAGTCTTCTCATTCTGAATCTCAATCCTCTGCAAGGGAGTGTTAAGTATGGCTACAAAAGTTGCTGTCATTATGGGTGGAGCCTCATTTGAGAGGAACTTCTCGCTCAAAAGTGGAGCTCTTGTCTCTGAGGCTTTGGAGAAGCGTGGCTATGAGGTTTTGCCGCTTGACGCTGACGCCCACCTGGTAGATACCCTTCGTGCCGAGAAACCCGATGTTGCGTTTGTGTGTCTTCACGGTGCGGGCGGAGAAGACGGCGCAGTACCTGCACTTTTGGAGTTCCTCAAGATTCCGTATGTGGGTTCAAGGCCTGCATCTTGTAGAGCAGCCTGGAACAAGGCTGACATGCCGTTTATTGTGCGCCAGGCCTGGTCAAAGGAGGAGTCCGAGGTCATCTGGCCTCCTCAGATTGTGCTGACTGCCAGTGCATTCAAAGACCTTGGCGCTGCAGCTGCTCTTGACCTGGTTCCCGAGCGCTTGGGCGGCGGCGTTGGCTTCCCTCTAGCAGTTAAGCCTGTTCACGGTGGATCGGCTATGGGCCTTTCTAAGGTTGATAGCGCTGACCAGCTAGGACCAGCACTACTCGGCGCACTTGGTTTTGACGACTCCGTCATTATCCAGCAGTGGGTTGATGGCGTTGAAGTAAGCGTTACCGTGCTCTCTGACGCAGATGGCGAGAAAACCCTGCCACCAGTAGAGATTTCAGTGACCAAGGGTATTTACGACACGGATGCTCGTCTTGATCCAGAGCGTATTCAACACTTCTGTCCAGTTCGTCCTGAGTCTTTGGCAGCACTTGGCGCAGATCCAGCTGCTGCTCGTGAGGCTCTTGAGCGTGCAGCTCTTGAGGTGTACACCGCTTATGGCTGCAGAGATCTTGCTCGTATTGATTTTATTTGGGATGGACATCATGTTATGGTCATGGGTCTGAAGACATTCCCAGGACTCACTGAGACCTCCCTTGTTCCAATGGCTATTGAGGCTGCAGGATGCGCTGTTGAAGACGTTCTTGCGCAACTTGTTGAGGGCGCGCTTAAGCGCGGCAACTAGGGGGTTTTATGGAATACGTATTGGGCATTGATGTTGGTGGTACCACCATCAAACTGGGACTTTTTTCTGCAGAGGGAGAGCTGCTTTCTGAGCAGAAGGTCAAGACGCCCGCACTTGATAACGAGGGCGGTTATCAGACGGTAACCGATGCTATTAAGCTGATTGTTCATGGCCAAAAAGCAAGCCGCAACGATGTTATTGCGTGTGGTTTGGATATTCCAGGTCCTGTTGCAGATGACGGAACCGTTGGTCTTCTCGCCAATGTAGATATTGATCCTGAGGGATTGGTGCAGGCAATTACTATGTGCCTGCCAAACGCAACTATTGCGTTTGTCAACGATGCTAACGCCGCAGCTTTGGGCGAGGCGTGGGCTGGCGTTGCCGTGGGCGTGCCGTCGTTTGTACTGATTGCGCTGGGCACCGGCGTTGGTGCAGGTGTTGTTGTAGACGGCAAGCTTGCTGCAGGTGCTTTTGGTGCTGGCGGCGAGATTGGTCACATCATTGTTGAGCCAGAAGAGACGCTGACCTGCGGCTGTGGTCGTCACGGTTGCCTGGAGCAGTATGCTTCTGCTAAGGGTGTTGTCCGCCTGTACCTGGAGGAATGCGTTTCTCGAGGTGTTGTTCCTGTGACCATTGAGCACGAGACCGATACGGTGTCCGTGTTTAGAGCTCACGCTCAGGGCGACGAATGCGCAACCCTTGCTATCCATAAGATGTGCCACTACCTGGGCCTTGCTATGGCGCAGGTGTCGTGCGTAGTTGATCCTGCCATGTTCTTGATTGGCGGCGGTGTTGCGGGCTCGTTTGCAACGTTTGCTACCGAGCTTCGCGAGTGTTTTGAGCAGTACGCTCTACCGGTAAGCAAGGGCGCTCGTATTGAGGCTGCGAGCTTGGGCAATCAGGCTGCAATGTATGGTTGCGCATACGAGGCGCTGCGCCTGAGGCAAGAGCGTTTTGGTCAGGATGATGCAGAGTAGAAGCAAGTTTCTGGCGCATGATCTTCTCGCCTGGAAAAGGGTACGTACGTTAGGGCTCCTGACGAGAAAAACATCAAAGTTTTTGTCATAAACGCTGTACTAAATGAAAGTGCATTCAATAACATAATTTTCTGATTACAATTTATGTAAAAACGTGGTTGTCAAAGCTGCTCAGTGCTAACATTGAGCAGCTTTTTTGGTTGTGTTTGGAACAATTCCGAGCACTAGGATGAAAGGGGAGTGCTGTGGCTGACGAGTCAAAGTATGACATCGTTGCTGCTACTGGTTGCCCAACCGGTATCGCGCACACCTTTATGGCTAAGGAGGCCCTGGAGAAGGCCGCCGCAGCTAAAGGTCTTACCATCAAGGTTGAGACGCACGGCCAGGTCGGTGTAGAGAACGAGCTCACCGCAGCTGAAATCAGGAACGCCAAGGCAGTAGTTGTCGCTGCCGATAAGGACGTTCAGGCTGAGCGTTTTGCCGGAAAACCAATGGTAAATGTTGGTGTTACTGCAGCTATTAAGGATGCAGAGCGTCTTATCGACCGTGCTCTTGTTGCTCAGCCTGAAGGCGAGCTTGCAGAGGCAGACGACGCTCCAGTCTCAAGCACCATTGAGAAGGAGTCTGTAGGCCACATCATCTACAAGCACCTCATGAATGGCGTCAGCCACATGCTGGTCTTTGTTGTTGCTGGTGGTGTTCTGACGGCTGTTTCATTCCTCTGGGGTATTACTTCCTTCAGCTCCACTGCACCTGACTACAACAGCTTTGCTGCCATGCTCAAGATCATCGGCGGCATTGCAATGGGCCTTATGGTTCCAGTTCTTTCTGCTTACATTGCAGAGTCTATCGGCAAGCGTCCTGCTCTTGTTCCTGGCTTTGTTGCAGGTATGATTGCTATTCAGGGCCTTCCAATCAACCCTAACACTGGCATGATTGATGCTGGTGGCGCTGGTGTTGGTTTTGGCTTCTTGGGCGGTATTGTTGGCGGCTTCCTTGCCGGTTATGTCATCGTTGGTCTTGAGAAGCTCCTTGCAGGTCTTCCAAAGAACCTTGATGGTCTGAAGGCAATCTTCCTGTACCCACTGCTTTCCACCACTATTGTTGGCCTGGTTATGCTGGGTATTTCTGGTCCAATGGCAGCAATCAACACCGGCATGATGAACTTCCTGCGCGGCCTTTCTGCTTCTGGTCCAATTGTCCTTGGTCTTGCAATTGGTTGCATGTGCGCATTTGACATGGGCGGCCCAGTTAACAAGGCAGCTTACGTCACCGGTACTGCACTTCTGACCGAGGCTCTTGCTGCCGGTGTTGGTACCCCAACTTATGAGTTTGGCACCAACTTTATGGCTGCAGTTTCTGCTGCTTGTATTGTTCCTCCACTGATTACCACCTTTGCTGTCGTTGTTGGTAAGAAGTACTTCACCAAGTCCGACTTCAACGCTGGTCTGGTCAACTTCATTCTTGGCTGCACCCACATTACCGAGGGCGCTATTCCATTCATGACCAAGAACATTTGGCCTGTCATGCCTATCATGATGATCGGTTCTTCCATCGGTTCCATCCTGACGCTGCTCTTTGGTGTCCACGACCCAGCACCTCACGGTGGTTTCCTGGTTCTTCCCGTTGTCGATGGCGGCCTCAAGTGGGTTCTTGCCATTCTCATCGGCGCTGTTGTTGGTGGTATTCTCTTTGTTGCTTTCAAGGCATACGAGTACCGCAAGAACGGCAACCAGATTGTCGAGGGCTAAGCGTTACGCTTAGCACACTCGGCGGCGTTTGAGTTTCACTCAGAATTTACGTACAGTTTGGGTGCAGACTCAGATAATCGAAGTAAAATATGGACTCGGCGATTTCGTCGGGTCCATATTTGTTTCAGAGGGAGCTTTGATGATTTACACACTTACCACTAATCCTGCAATCGACATGAACGTCAACTCGGGAGTTCCTTCTTATACGCACGTCAACCGCACAACTGATGCCGTTTATACACCAAACGGTAAGGGTCTGAACGTTTCATTTACGCTTGCTCACTACGGCGTTGAGTCCACTATCCTGGGATTTTTTGGCGGCTTCTCGGGCAACTATATTGTTGAAGAGGCATCTAAGATTTGCTCGGTCAAGCCTGTGTGGATTGACGGCATCACCCGCGTAAACATTTTTGTTACCACACCAGAAGGTGAGCTCAAGTTCCCTAATGCAGGTGCTCCCGTTATTCGCTCCAAGCAAGACGAGATGCTTGAGCTGCTGCGCACTGCGCCCGACCTAGACGTGCTGGTGGTCTCCGGCTCGCTTTCTCCTGAGATGGATCCAACCTTCTACGACGAGCTTTTTGATCTGTGTCATGAGCGCGGCGCTGAGCTGGTCCTGGACATCTCACATAAACACCTTGCAGAACTTGTCGAGAAAAAACCATTGCTCATCAAGCCAAACGACGAAGAAGTGGCAGAGATCTTTGGTGTCGACGTCCATAACGAGGCCGACGTTCTTCTCGCCCTCCACAAGATTCACGAACGCGGAGCAAAGAACATCCTGCTCACGCTGGGCGGCGAAGGCGCGTACTTCTTTAACGGTGAACATGTCTGGCACGCAAATGCTGCGCAGGTAGAGGTGCTCTCGACGGCATGTGCGGGCGATTCGACGCTGGCAAGCTTCATGTCGGTTTGGCTTGAGAATCCGTCGGCTGTCGAGAAGGCCCTGACGCGCGCGATGGCTACCGGCGGAAACGTTGCGATGAGCGCTGGCTTGGGCGACTTTACGCTGGTCGATAAGATCGCGGAGTCCATTCACGTTGAGCTGGTGGAGTAGGAGCGGACGTGTTGCGCGTGGAGGTGTGCGATGGTGCGCGGACTTGCGTGGAGATGCACAGGCTTGCGAGCTCACGGGTTTCTCGACGTATGGCGTGCGCAAGTCTCCATATCTGCAAAATAAGTCTTTTCTCGCTTCTTGATTTCGTGTAACGTATAAGGGCTAATGTGATAATTAGGTTTTCGAACCTCTAAAGAAGGAGAGTGCAATGTCCGGACACTCTAAGTGGGCCACAACCAAGCACAAGAAAGCAGCTATCGACGCTAAGCGTTCTTCGCTGTTCTCTAAGCTTTCCCGCAACATTACTGTTGCTGCAAAGATGGGTGGCGACCCAAATCCGGACAACAACGCTAGCTTGTCTGCCGCTGTTGCCCGTGCTCGCATGGTTTCCATGCCTAACGCAAAGATTCAGGCCGCTATCGATAAGGCATTTGGCGCTGGTGCTGATGCTGCCATTTACGAGGAGATCGTTTACGAGGGATACGGTCCTGCAGGCGTCGCAGTTTACGTTGACTGCCTGACTGACAACAAGAACCGTACCGCAGCAGACGTTCGTTCCGCATTTACCCACTCCGGCGGCAATCTTGGTACCGCTGGTTCCGTTGCGTTCCAGTTTGAGCGCAAGGGCTCCATCGCAGTTGACAAGGTAATTGTCTCTGAGGAGAAGAAGGTTGCTGACCGCGAGAACGCTGTCGACGAGGACGAGTTCATGATGGCAGTTGCCGAGGCTGGCGGAAACGATTACGAGGACGCTGGCGATCAGTGGATTGTTTGGACTGCATACGACAAGATGCAGGATGTCCAAAAGGGCCTCGAGGCTCAGGGCATTGAGGTCAAGGGTTCCGAGCTTACTATGGTTCCAACCACCCCAACTGACGTCTCTGTTTCTGATGCAAAGAAGGTTCAGCGTCTTATCGATAAGCTCGACGAGCTCGATGACGTTCAGAACGTCTACAGCACCATGAACATCACCGACGAGATTGCTGCTGCTCTCGACGAGGAGTAAGCTCTCTGGTCCGCGCCGCGCGACGAGCGCGATGCACGCGACGATGCGCGACGAGCGCGATGCACGCGACGATGCGCGACGAGCGCGAAATCGCGACGATGCGCGCCGAGCGCGAGGTGCGACGATGCGCGATGAGCGCGACGAGTGCGAAATCGCGACCGGCGACAAAACTGCACTTCAAAGCCCCGCCAGTTGGCGGGGCTTTTTGTTTGGGTAGCGTTGATACTGTCAGAACACACCTATGTCGGATAATCTACACGTTTTTAGAAGCCCGAACACACCTATGTCAGATAATCTGTATATACAGAGCCAAAAACATAACTTACAGCCCTAAAAAACACAGCAAATGACGATATTCTGAGAAAAATAGGACTTTTGACGGTCAATTTTGCAGAATAAGTGACTTTGCTGTGTTTTCAAAACGCCAAAAATAGGCCTCTAAAAATTTTATGCATACAGATGAATTCACCCTCATGAATATTCATGAGGGTGAATATTTTCGTATCATGGTAGTTTAAATTTTGATGTCTTCTTTGCTGGGCGAGAGAACCGATGGACTACAACAGTGGAAACATGCGATTGAAGCTGAATCTCGTCGTCCAACGCACGTAGCCGTAGCAGTTCTACAGGCCCACGCGAACAACCTTACGAACGCCAGCGGCTTCGAGGGCTGCGACCTGCGAAATCGATGCGGATTCGTCCGTCATAAGCACGTCGATATCAGCAGGCGATCCATATTGGAAGCTGGAGTTGACGCCCAGCTTGCTTGCATCGGCCAAGACAATGTGCTGCTCAGAGTGCTTAAGCATCAGCGAGTTCACGCGCATCTCGTTTGAAACCAGCGTGGTAAGGCCGCGCTCAGCGGAAATTCCCGAGCATCCCAAGATGCACTTCGCGGCGCGAATCTGGTTGATTGAAGCGAGCGCAAAATCGCCGGTCATTGACTTCTTAGCTGGTCGAACTTCTCCGCCCGTGACCAAAACGGTCATCGATGGGGGATAGTCGGCGGCCAGAACGCTACCGTTATTGGTAACAACCGTGATGTTCTCGGCGGTGATAAATTCCAGGACTTTTATAGCGGTCGAGCTGGTGTTAATGAAGACCGTGTCGCCGTCTTTAATCAACTTGGCGGCGGCCTGGGCAAGCTTGAACTTTGCGGTTACCTGGTTAGAACTGAGTCCTGTCGAGAGTGGGTCAAGCAGCGTGGCCATGCCATAGCTTCGGGAAATGAGGCCTTGAGCTTCGAGTTCGTCAAGATCGCGGCGGATGGTTAGCGAAGAAACTTCAAATCTATCGGCAAGATCGCTAACGGAAACCTGGCGATATTGTTCGAGAAGGCTCATGATTGAGCTTCTGCGTGATGCTACGAATGAACGACTTGTGGCCATGAATCCCCCAATAGAGCTCAACTGCTGATAAACCCGTAGAATTACATTTAACTAATTCAGTTCTGTGAAAAACAACGTACAAATTGATAACACCTTTTGAACGGTTGTCGAACAATTGTGTAGACACTTTTCAGTAGAACTGAGTGTATCTTACCTTATTCAATGAACGTTTTGAATACTTAAACGGATATTATTTAGCGGTCAACGGTTTTTATGACGTAAATCTCTAAAGTGGGCATAGATAAGTATTGCTTAACTCCCAACTTTAGCTATACTAACATTATCGATTCGATTGGTAAAACGTTCTAAACGTTCAACAAATAGGCAAATTTGTTATACGACAAGACAAATGTCATATAAATTATTTATCTAATTGTTGAAGCGTTCATAAGATTCAAGTTTTTGTCGTTAAGCGATGTATTCTTGTGTGGTCTTGCTATAGTCCAACACAAGGAAAGATTCACAGTAGTCTACTGGAGAGGAGTGAATCGCATGCTACTTCGCGATATCTACGAGCAGAATCACTATGCTTTCGTGAAGACTCCCATGACATGGGAAGAGTCTATTAGAGAGTGCTGCAAACCACTGGAGGCTGATGGAACTGTCAATCCAGAGTATGCAGACGACATTATCGAGTGCGTAAAGAAGTTTGGTCCCTACATTGTTATCGTTCCAAACGTTGCAATGCCACACTCAACTGCTCGCATTGGCTCTAATGGCAAGACTGCTATTGGATTTATGCACTCCGATGTTCCTGTCAATTTTGAGGATGGCGACGACGAGAAGCAGGTTAAGACTTTCTTCACTCTGAGCGCTACTGATCAGGATGCTCACCTCAAGAATATGCAGATGCTCGTTCAGGTTCTTATGAACGAGGAGGTTCTTGAGCGCCTTAAGAACATTCAGTCTCCTGAGGAGCTTTTGGAGATTGACAAGCTTATCTCCGAGTAAACACGTTTTCTCGTGCGTTTTCTCGCGCGTTATTCGCGCGTCGTTCACGACGCCCGTTTGCGCCTGTGCGCGCTTTTGTGCCCGTTTGGGCACGTAATTGAGGATTTCCTTTTGTAGTGTGGGCTGCAGAAGGTACGTATGTAGGACCCTTTGAAAGGGGTATCAATGGATATTGTTCTTGGTATTTGGAAATGGTTTGCGAGCAACTTCTTGACTCAGCCAGCCTATTTCATCGGTTTGATTGTTGCTATCGGCTACATTCTTCTTAAGAAGAAGTGGTACGACGTACTCGCTGGCTTCCTTAAGGCAGTCATTGGTTATCAGATCCTCCTGGTTGGTTCCGGCGGCCTGGTAACTGCATTCCGTCCAGTTCTTGTTGGACTTCAGGCTCGCTTCAACCTTTCTGCAATGGTCATTGACCCATACTTTGGCCAGAACGCAGTACAGGCAGGCATGGAGGCAGCTGACGCTCCTGCATTTATCGCAGGTCGTTCCTTCTCCTCCGTTATGCTTCTTCTGCTCTTCGCTTTCATTCTGAACATTGTTCTGGTTGCTTTTAAGAAGCAGACTAAGCTTCGCGCAATCTTTACTACTGGTCACGTCCAGGTTCAGCAGGCAGCAACTGCATTTTGGCTTATCCTCTTCTGCTTCCCACAGCTTAACGACGTTACCATCCTTGCAGTTATGACCGTTCTCCTTGGCCTTTACTGGGCAGTTGGTTCCAACCTTTGTATTGGACCTACCCAGGACCTTACTGATGGCGCTGGCCTTACCATTGCTCACCAGCAGATGTTTGGTGTTTACTGCGCATCCAAGGCTTCCGAGTGGCTCGCCAAGCACTCCAAGAAGGAGTCTAAGCGCATTGAGGACATCGAGCTTCCAGGCTTCCTTAAGATCTTCAACGAGAACCTCGTTGCAACTGCAATTCTTATGACAGCATTCTTTGGTGTCATCCTTGCTGTTCTTGGCCAGGACTTCCTGCTTGAGAACAAGTTCATGAAGCCAGGTCAGGATTTCTTCTTCTACATCATGACCACTTCCTTCCAGTTTGCTGTTTACCTCTCCATCCTGCAGCTTGGTGTTCGTACCTTCGTTACTGAGCTCACCAACTCCTTCCAGGGTATTTCCAACAAGCTCCTCAAGGGTTCCGTCCCAGGCGTTGACTGTGCAGTTACCTACGGCTTTGGTTCTCCAAACGCAGTTACCCTCGGCTTCCTCATGGGCGCAGCTGGCCAGTTCCTGGCAATCGCAGCTCTGCTGCTTCTGAAGTCCCCAGTTGTTGTTATCGCAGGCTTTGTTCCACTGTTCTTCGATAACGCTACTATCGGCGTTTACGCAAACAACAAGGGCGGTCTCCGCGCAGTTCTTATCATGCCTTTCATCTCTGGTCTTCTCCAGGTCTTCGGTTCAGCTCTTATCGCTGGCTGGGTTGGCATGGCTGCATACGGTGGATACCTTGGCATGTGGGACTGGGCAGTTGTCTGGCCAATCATGACCGGCTTCATGAAGTTCCTGTCCTACGCAGGTCTCGCAATTGTTGTCATTGCTCTTATTGCAATCCCACAGCTCCAGTACCGTGCAAACAAAGACACGTACTTCATGGAGGTTGAGGATTACCAGAAGTGCAAGGAAATCCGTGCACAGAAGGCCGCCGCAGCTAGTGCGGAAAGCAAGTAGCCCTCTTTCTTCCTACCCTGAGCAGACCCCCATCTGCTCAGGGTTATTAGTAATACTCGGCACATTGATTGATGCACTATTTGCTCTAAAAGCGATGCTCATAGCGCCCAAATGGGTACATACACAATGTGTCCGTAATCAGTTTGTTTGATCGAAGGAGTCAACATGAACGCAAAGATTTTGGTCGCATGTGCTAACGGCGCAGGTACCTCCCTGATGATGAAGATGACCGCTGAGCGCGTTACTCAGAAGCTCAACATGGGCGTCGACAAGATTCACCACTGCGCACTGTCTGAGGGCGTAAGCTCTGCTCGCCAGTATGACATTGTTTTTGCACCTCTTAACTTCCTGAACATGTACGACGATGCTGCTAAGGCTGGCGTCACCGTTATTGGTCTGCGCAACGTTCTTTCTGACGCAGAGATGGAAGAGAAGCTCAAGGAAACCGGCGCTGCAGAGAAGTTTTCCGCATAGTTTAGGTTTCTAAAGAATCGAGCACTTTAATGACTTTTGAAAAGAAAATTCTTGCCGAGATGCCTAAGTGCTATGCACTTGGCATGTTTGAGGGAGAAGACACACCAAGCTTTTTAGCTGCTGTCGAGAAGGACGGTCCAATCCGTCGTTTTACGCTTGATGGTGAGCCTCTGGAGACTGTTGCTCCAGGCCCTGGCGGCGTCATGACCATTACTCAGGTCCCTGGCAGGAAAGATCAGTTCCTTGCAACCCGCAAGTTCTTCTCGCCAAACTTTGGTGGAGACGACGCAGCAATTGCATCCTATACCAAGCAGGCAGACGGTTCGTGGTCTGAGCAGATTCTCTGCGACCTCCCGTATGTTCACCGTTTTGGCATCCTAAAGGCTGCTGACGGTCAGCTTTGGGTTCTTGCTTGCTCTATCAAGGGTGGAGCTGAGACCGGCGTCAAGGATGATTGGCGCACTCCAGGTGCTGTTTGGGCTGCTCCTCTGAGCGATAACCTTGAGCAGTACACAGCAGACAACCAGCTTAAGCTGACTTGTGTTGCTAACTATCAAGTTCAGAATCACGGTTTCTGGACTGCACCTGATAAATCGTATGCTTTGATCTCAACCGCAGCAGGCGTGTTTAGATATGTGCCACCAACCACCCCTGAGGGTACTTGGGATGTCACCTGCCTTCTGGTCCAGCCAACAAGCGACATTGTTGCAACAGACTTTGACGGCGACGGAAAGCTGGAGATTCTTACCTTCTCCAAGTTCCACGGTGACACGCTGGCAATTTGGCACGAAGGCCAGACTCGCGATCGCTACGAGCAGGTTTGGTGCGACCCACAGAAGCGCAGCTTCCTTCACGCGCTTTGGGCAGCAGACCTTAATGGCGAGAAGTGCGCAGTCATTGGCAACCGTAAAGATGGTCGCGATTTGTTGCTTGTTAGATACGTTGACGGCCAGTACACCGTAGACGTTATCGACCACGACCTCGGACCAGCAAACTGCATGGTGTATAGGCATGACGGCAGCGATTACATTGTTGCTGCATATCGTGAGACAGACCAGCTGGCTCTCTACAAAGTAGTGGAGTAGGGCTGCGTTTTGTAGTGAGCGCTCAGGATGAGCTTCTGAGCATGCAGGCAAAGTCCTGAGCGCCGCTCAACAACCTGCGTATACATCAAAGTACTAGTCCTCTGTTTTATAGAAAGGAGCGCGTAATGGCAGATTTGAAAGACGTCACACGCGACAGTTGGATTATGAGCACCTTCCCTGAGTGGGGAACTTGGCTCAACGAAGAGATTGACAATGCCGTAGTAGAGCCAGGCCAGGTTGAGATGTGGTGGCTCGGCTGCGTTGGTATTTGGTTTAAGACTCCTGGTGGAGCAAACGTTGCCGTTGACTTCTGGGCAGGCAACGGTAAGCGCACCCACGGTGACGGACTCATGAAGCCTGGTCACCAGATGGCAAACATGGCTGGCGTTCGTAAGATGCAGCCAAACCTGCGTAACGTTCCTTTTGTTATTGATCCATTTGCTATTAAGAACCTTGACGCAGTTGTAGTAACTCACATTCACCAGGACCACATGTCCAAGGAGCTTGCAGCTCACGTTGTAAATAACAACATGACTACTACTGACGAGAATGGCAAAGAGATCCCAGTTCCCTTTATTGGTCCTAAGGATGCAGTTGACATTTGGGTTGGCTGGGGCGTTCCACGTGAGCAGTGCATTGTTGTTAAGCCTGGCGACCGTGTTAAGGTTAAGGACATGGAGATCGTTGCATACGATTCCTTTGACCGTACCATCATCGTTACCACTACTGATACTTCTGAGAACCGCCCAGACCTCTGGGGCAAGTGCCCAATGGACATGGACGAGAAGGCAGTTAACTACCTCTTTGTCACCCCTGGTGGAAATATCTATCACTCCGGCGACTCTCACTACTCCATTTACTTTGCTAAGCACGGCAAAGACATCGCTCAGGAGTTTGGCGGCGTAGATGTCTGCTTTGGCGCTTATGGCTGCAACCCAATTGGTATCCAGGACAAGATGGAAGCAACCGATATGCTCCGCATGGCTGAGGCTCTTCAGTCCAAGGTTGTCATCCCAATTCATCACGATGTTTGGACTAACTTCCAGGCAGACGTTCAGGAGATCAAGGTTCTTTGGGAGATGCGTAAGGATCGTCTTGACTACAAATTCCACCCATTCTTCTGGGAGGTTGGCGGCCACTACACCTATCCACAGGATAAGGACCGCTTTGCTTACCATCACGACCGTGGCTTCCATGATTGCTTCGATCACGAGCCAAACGTTCCATTCCGTAGCGTTCTCTAAGGAGCAGTCTCTATGATGCTTAAAGAGCTTCGCGATGAAGTGTATGAAGCAAATATGGACCTGCCAAAGCATGGCCTGGTAGTATTTACCTGGGGAAATGCTTCTGGACTTGACCGTGAGCGCGGCTTGTTTGTTATCAAGCCATCGGGCGTCTCCTATGAGGAGCTCAGCCCAGAGAATCTGGTCATCTGCGACCTAGACGGTAACGTTGTTGAGGGTGAGATGAACCCATCTTCCGATACTCCAACTCATGCATGCTTGTATCGTGCATGGGGCGATAAGATCGGCGGAATTGTTCACACTCACTCAACTCACGCTGTTTCTTGGGCACAGGCAGGACGCTCTATTCCTTGCTACGGAACTACACACGCAGACTATTTCTACGGAGATATTCCTTGCGTGCGCAGCCTTACCAAGGACGAGGTAGAAAGCGCCTATGAGCTTGAGACCGGAAACGTTATTGTTGAGGGCTTTGCTCATCTGGACCCAATTGCGGTTCCAGGAACGCTCCTTCACAATCACGGTCCTTTCTCTTGGGGTAAAGACGCAATGGCTGCTGTGTATCACGCTGTGGTCATCGAGGAGGTTGCTAAGATGGCAACACTCACCGAGCTCAATAACCCTAAGGTTCAGGAGGCACCACAGTACCTTCAGGACAAGCACTACATGCGCAAGCATGGTCCAAATGCCTACTACGGACAGGGTAATCACTAAAGCCTGTTCAGTGAGTAGAATCTGTTTCAGTCAGGCGGTCTTTTTAAGGCCGCCTGTTTTTAAAAGGAGAAGATATGTCCAAGTATCAGCTAGGACTTTACGAGAAGGCCACTCCAACTGATCTTTCTTGGGAAGAGCGCCTCATCGTAGCAGGAGAGTCTGGCTTTGATTATGTTGAGATCTCCGTTGATGAGTCTGACGCTCGTCTTTCTCGCCTTGAGTGGACTGGTGAAGAGCGTGCGGCAGTCCGTCAGGCAATGGTAAACTCTGGCGTTCGCCTGGGTTCTATGTGCCTTTCTGGTCATCGTAAGTATCCCTTTGGTTCTCGTGATCAGGCAACTCGTGAGCGCAGCCTTGAGATTATGCAGAAGGCACTTGACCTTGCAGGTGACCTGGGACTTCATACCATCCAGCTTGCTGGTTATGACGTGTACTACGAGGACGGCGCAGAGGATACGCGCAAGTACTTTGAGGAGAATCTGGCAAAGGCTGTAGAAATGGCTGCTCAGGCGGGCATTGTTATGGGCTTTGAGACCATGGAGACTCCTTTTATGGATACGGTCGAGAAGGCCATGCACTACGTAAACCTTATCAACAGCCCTTACCTTGGTGTGTATCCCGACGCTGGTAACCTCACTAATGCATCGTTTATTTACGGCAACACCGTTGCTGACGATATTGCTCTTGGTGCAGGTCATATCTTTGCCGCTCACCTCAAGGAGACTGTTGCTGGTGCGTATCGCGAGATTCCATTCTCTACTGGCACCACTGACTACGAGGGAGCTCTGTCGCAGCTTGTTCCTCAGGGTGTCAGACGCTTTGTTGCAGAGATGTGGTACACCGGCAACGAGAACTGGAAGGATGATCTTGTCTTTGCTTCCACCTACGTTCGCAGCAAAATTGATAAGGCGTTTGAGGGGTAAACGGCCTTTTTGCACTTGTTTTGGGTTTCTCGCCACAGACGGTACATAAGAATCTGTACAATGTGGATGAGCTCTTTCTTAGTACGACGTACGTTTCCAAACTCGTTTAAGTTTGTACAGGAAAGGATTTACCATGAAGTTCTTTATTGACACGGCAGATATCGATGAGATTTCTGAGGCCCTCAGCTGGGGCTGCTTGGCAGGTGTTACTACCAACCCATCACTGTATGCCAAGATTGGCGGTAAGCTAGCCGACTTTGAGTCTCATATGGTCAAGATTGCTCAGCTTTGCGAGGGACTTCCTGTTTCTGCTGAGTCAACGGCAACAACAACTGAGGGCATGATTGAGGAAGGCCGTCACCTGGCTTCTCTTGCTCCAAACATTGTTGTTAAGCTTCCTATCTGTGCAGAGAGCCTTGCTGCTACTCATCAGCTTGCTTCTGAGGGAATCCGCGTCAACATGACGTTGATTTTCTCAGCACCTCAGGCTCTTCTTGCTGCAAACGCTGGCGCTCGTTATATCTCGCCTTTTGTTGGTCGTTTTGATGACATTGGTGAGGACGGTATTGAGCAGCTAGGAACCGTTGTTTCTTGCATCGAGAACTATGCATGGGATAAAAACGTTGATCACACCGTAGAGATTATTACGGCTTCTGTCCGTACGCCTAACCATGTAACACAGGCAGCTCTGCTTGGTGCTGATATTGCAACCGTTCCATTTGGAGCTTTGAAGAAGTGCCTGAAGCACCCTCTGACCGATGCTGGCCTCAAGTCTTTTGAGGCAGATTGGGAAAAGGTTAAGGCTCAGCAATAATAGTGATTGAAGTACGCCCAGCCTCGGTTGGGCGTACTTGTTTTGAGAGGATGAGAATGGGAACATCTGCATTACCCGAGCGCAACCTCACCGATGATGAGCTCAAGCTTGCAGCTAATACGCTGAGGCGCGATGTCATTGACATGCTCGAGAAAAGCAAGTCAGGTCATCCCGGCGGCTCTCTCAGTGCGGCAGATATTGTGGCTACACTGTTCTTCTCGGGAGTTATGAAGTACAACCACAACAACCCAGAGGACCACACCGAGGATAGGTTCTTCCTGTCCAAGGGTCACGTGGCTCCTGTGCTGTATGCTGCGTACCACCTGCTTGATTGGCTCCATGACGAGGATATGGTTACCCTCCGTCAGCTTGGTAGCCGACTGCAGGGTCACCCAGATTGCCACGCATGTCCTGGTATTGAGGTTTGCTCTGGCTCTCTTGGCCAGGGTCTCTCGGTAGCTGCAGGATGCGCTCTGGGACTTTCTATGGACGCTCTGGCAAGCGGCGAGCGCACCAAGAAGGTATTTGTCCTTCTGGGCGACGGCGAGCTGCAGGAGGGCTCTAACTGGGAGGCATGCATGTTTGCTGCTCACCAGAAGCTGGATAACCTCATTGCCATTGTGGACCTTAACAACTTGCAGATTGATGGTCACGTAACCGACGTGTGCTCTCTTGGCGATATTGACGAGAAGTTCCGTTCTTTTGGCTGGAACGTACTGCGTGTTAACGGTCACGAGGTCACCGAGGTGCGCCAGGCTCTTCTCGCCGCACGAGATGGTCGCGAGGCAGGAAACACTGCGCCTACCGTGGTTATTTGCCAGACTGTCAAGGGCAAAGGCGTCTCGTTTATGGAGGACAAAGCTTCCTGGCACGGAAACGCTCCTTCGGCCGAGCAGGCTGACCTTGCGCGAGAAGAACTTGATGCAGCTAGAGAGCTTCTTTTGATTGATCTTCAAGGTGAAGGTAAGGAGGTTGCCAATGTCTAGAGCAACTCGTGAGGCATATGGTCAGACTCTTGTTGAGCTGGTAAATGAGGGTCACGACATCGTTGCTGTTGACGCAGACCTTGCTGGCTCCACCAAGCTTGCCGACCTCCAGAAAGCTTTCCCGCAGCGTATGGTTGACGTGGGAATTGCTGAGCAGAACATGGTAGGCGTTGCATCTGGACTGGCACTTACGGGACGCACCGTGTTTACCGGCTCGTTTGCTGTGTTTGCAACCGGCCGCGCTTACGACCAGATTAGAAACACCGTCTGCGATTCCGGCCTCAACGTGAAGATTTGCCCAACGCACGCAGGCATTACAGTAGGAGAGGATGGCGCCACCCACCAGTCCCTTGAGGACATTGGCATGATGCGCGCCCTGCCTCAGATGCGCGTGCTTGTTCCTGCAGATTACAACGCTACCAAGGCAGCACTCAGGCTTGCTGCCGAGGCTGATGGCCCCTTCTACGTGCGCATGGGTCGCCACAAAGTTGCCGATATCTACGACGAGTCCTTCAAGGGCGGTCTGCCTTTTGCAAACGTCCTGCGTGAGGGCACCGACGTTACCATTGCTGCCTGTGGCGTTGAGGTTGCTCAGGCTCTCGCCGCAGCAGATTTGCTGGCAGAGGAGAAGATCTCTGCCGAGGTCATTGACGTGTTCTCCATTAAGCCTCTGGACGAGGAAGTTATTTTGGCATCTGCCGAGAAGACCCGTCATGTAGTAACCGTTGAGGAGCACAACGTGGCAACAGGCCTTGGAGCTGCAGTTGCTGAGCTTCTGGCCGAGCAGCTGCCCACGCCCATGCGTTTTGCTGGTATGCGCACCTTTGGCACGTCCGCTCCTGGCGACGTGCTGCTCTCGCACTTTGGCCTGGACGCCGAGGGTATTGCCGCTCGCGTCAGGGAGTTTCTGCTCTCGTAGACGCGCGTAGCTGCAGCGCGCGGCAATGCAACAAGCGCGGCAACGCCGCAGGTCAGCGGCGTGCGGGCGCGCGTTGCAAGTGATTTCGACCCGGTATCTACTTCGTGTGGATACCGGGCTTCTTGTGCGGAAACGCTAGGAGTGGACGGGTTTCTTGCCAGGCGGGCGATGCGAGCCTGATGCAAGCCTGCTGCGGACAGAAGTGCGCCTGATTTTCTCGCCATGTCTGAACGATTTGCCGGAAAAGCAGGCCATGTCTGAGCTATTTGCCGGTTTTTCTCGCCATGTCTGAGTAAATTTACTCAGACATGATGCAGCTTTCAGGCTCAAAAATTCAGGGCTACGTAGTCTATCTTTTATGCGCCTGATTTCTGCAAAGAATCTGTAAATTTTGCCGAAAAATATAAAAGAATCTGTGGATTTGCCTGATTTCTGCAAAGAATCGGTGCTGTAATTACAGATTCTTTGCATCTTTCAGGCGCGCGATGGCGAGAAGATCACTTGACGAGAAACCCGTGCGCTCGGGTGTTGGGCCACGGAGGTTTTGGCCATGAAAAAGACCTGGCACCGTGTGGTACCAGGTCTTTTGTGATTGCATGTTAGCTTGCTGTGTCAGCTGTAACTGAACTGTGAGCTGCGGCTACGCCAGCCGAAACCAGTGGACTAGCCGAGGTGCTTGGTGATGGAAGCAGCTGCTACCTTACCAGCGCCCATTGCAAGAATGACGGTTGCAGCACCGGTTACGATGTCGCCACCAGCCCAGATGCGAGGATCGGAAGTACGGCCCTCTTCGTCGGCCTCAATGTAGCCCCACTTGTTGAGCTTGATGTCGCCGATCATCTTTGCGAATGGGTTAGCGTTGGTGCCGATTGCAGAAATTGCAACGTCACAAGGAATGTCCTCGATAGCGCCCTCAATAGCAACTGGACGACGACGTCCGTCAGCGTCAGGCTCGCCGAGCTCCATCTTCTGGACGCGAACTGCGCAAACTGCGCCGTCCTCGCCAGCGACAAACTCGAGAGGGGAGACGAGAGGAAGAACCTCAACGCCCTCAGCCTTTGCGTGGTGCAGCTCTGCACGACGAGCAGGCATCTCTTCCTCAGTACGACGGTAAGCGATGATTGCACGCTCAGCACCAAGGCGCTTAGCAGTACGAACAGCATCCATAGCAACGTTGCCGCCACCAAAGACAACGACGTTCTTACCGTGCTTGGTTGGGGTGTCGTACTCAGGGAAGTTGTTAGCCTTCATGAGGTTAACGCGGGTGAGGTACTCGTTTGCAAAGAAGACGTTAGGCAGGTTCTCACCAGGGATGTTGAGAAGCTTTGGAAGGCCAGCGCCGGTTGCAATGTAGATTGCGTCAAAGCCCTGCTCAAAGAGCTCGTCTGCATCGGTGATACGACCAACAACAGAGTTGAACTCAAACTTAACGCCCAGCTCCTGAAGGCCGTCAATCTCGCGCTTAACAACAGCCTTTGGAAGACGGAACTCAGGAATACCGTAAACCAGAACGCCGCCGCCGGTGAAGAATGCCTCAAAGACGGTAACGTCAAAGCCATTACGAGCAAGCTCGCCAGCGCAAGCAATACCGGAAGGACCGGAGCCTACAACTGCAACCTTCTTGCCGTTCTTTGGAGCGATAGCTGGCTTGGAAGCAAGCTCAGGCTGATCGCCAAGGAAGCGCTCGAGCTGACCAATAGCAACTGGTTCGCTGCGCTTACCCATGATGCAGACGCCCTCGCACTGGTTCTCCTGTGGGCAAACACGACCACAAACTGCAGGAAGCATGGAGGACTCGCGGATGATGTCAAGACCGCGACCAAACTCCTCTGCACGGATTGCCTCGATGAAGCGAGGAATGTTGATGTTTACAGGGCAGCCCTGAACGCACAGTGGATTCTTACAATCCAGGCAGCGGTTTGCCTCTGCAATTGCCATCTCTTTAGTGAAACCCTTGTCGACAGGGCGGAAGTCTTGTGCGCGCTCTGCAGCTGGCTCTTCGTTGTCAGCTGTACGAGGTGCCTTGACGTTTGGAATGTAGCGACCGTTTACTTGTGGCATGCGCACCTCGTCTCCTCGTAAGCCTTAATGGACTGGCCTTCCTCGGTGAGGTAGGCTGCCTGACGTGCGCGAAGGTCGTTCCAGTCAACCTTGGTTGCGTCAAAGTCAGGACCGTCAACACAAGCAAACTTGGTCTCGCCGCCAACCTCAACACGGCAGCAACCGCACATACCTGTGCCGTCAACCATGATTGGGTTCAAAGAAGCGATGATAGGAGTGTCGTACTTCTCGGCAGTGAGAGTGGAGAACTTCATCATTGGAACTGGGCCAACGCAGAATACGCGGTCGACCTGCTTGTCCTGCAGAAGACGCTCGAGAGGTGCAGTTACAACGCCCTTCTCGCCAAGAGAGCCGTCATCTGTGGTGATGTGGATGTGATCGTCGTCCAGAATGGAACGGAACTGATCCTCAAGCAGCAGCAGCTCTTTGGTACGAGCGCCCATGATTGCGTGGACCTCGCGGCCAGCTGCTACGAGCTGACGAGCAACAGGGAAGGCGATAGCCAGGCCAACGCCGCCGCCGATAACTGCCCATTTGCCCTCGCCCATCTCGGTAGGCTCACCCAGAGGACCAGTGACGTCCTGCAGGAAATCACCAACCTCGTAGGTAGAAAGCATCCTGGTGGTCTTGCCGATTACCATGAAGATAAACTCGACCCAACCCTCCTCAGGATTCCAATCCGCAAAGGTAAATGGAACGCGCTCGCCACACTCATTTGCGCGGACCATCAGGAACTGACCAGCATGTGCATGCTTGGCCATCTGTGGTGCCTCGATGCGGAACTTGAAGACCTTCTCGGAGAACTGAGTCTTTTCGAGGATCTTATACATTCAGCGGTACTCCTCTCCTAACACAACAAAACTGCGAGTGAGTTGACGCGCCGCACTACAGCGTGCCTTCTGGCGAGAAGACAGTGGCAGGTGACGCATATATCTCACGCATACGAAGTCTGGGTAACCCCGTATTCGCAAACAACATATCTATTGTACTATTTGCGCATGATTTAAGGCATGAGTAATTCATGAATGAGCATAAATATTTCGAAGAATGTTTTGCCTGCTAGCTGCGGAGGGTGGGCGAGAAGCTCGGCGGGGCCGCGCGGACGTGCGGACGCGGCGTCGCGACGGCGTGCGGTGGCGGCGACACGACGGCGTGTGATGGCGACGTGCGGAGGTGCGGACGTGCGGTGGCGACGCGCGACCGCTAGCTGCGGAGGAGCTGCTCCACCTGATCGGCTGCAGTCTGAGCGGTGACCAGAAAGTCTTCCAGGTTGTTTCCCTTGAGCTCGCGCAGAACGTAGTCTGCCACCGGCATCTTTCCGGGAGGGCGACCGATGCCAAACTGCAGACGCATAAAATCCCTGGTCTGGAGTTTGTCGGCGATGGAACGCAGACCGTTATGCGAGTTGAGTCCGCCGCCTTCTTTGAAGTTGAGCTGGCCCTCTGCGAGGTCAACCTCGTCGTGAATGACCAGGATTTGCGCAGGTTGAAGGTGGTGTGCACGAGCAAGTTTGGAGAGGGGACCGCCGCTGGTGTTCATGAAGTCCTGGGGTTTGGCCAGGAGTACATGGCGTTTCTCGCCAGATGCGGCTCCGGGAGCTGCGGGAAGGATGATCTCCGTGACCTGGCAGCCCGCCTCGCTTTTCCAGTACGAAACGCCGTGGCGCTCGGCAAGGGCATCAACGACGGCAAAACCAGCATTGTGCCTGGTGCGCGCGTATTTCTCGTCAGGATTTCCTAGGCCCGCCACGAGCACAATTTTGTTACCGTGCATCGAATCTCCTTCTGTTTGAGATGTGTACGTTTATGATGGTAAGGGAAAATGACAGGTTCGACCAGCGTGAACTGAGCTCGCGGTTGGCAGGACGGTCGCGGCGATGTGCTCGGCGTGCAGCGATCGGCGCGCGGTGAACAGCGTGCGGGACATGCGGCGTTCAACTGAGGTGCGGAGGCAAGATGAAGAAGATTCTGGTTACCGGATTTGAGCCTTTTGGTGGCGAGAAAATCAATCCAGCTTGGGAGGCCGTGAAGGCGCTGCCCGAGACTATTGGCGGTGCTCAGGTGATAAAACTGCACGTACCTGTTGAGTTTGGCGCTGGTGCTCAGAAGGTTATCGACGCGCTTGAAGCGGAGCGTCCCGAGATTGTGCTTTGCGTGGGCCAAGCGGGTGGAAGAAGCAAGATTACGCCTGAGTTTGTGGGCATCAACTGGGCTCACGCGCGCATTCCCGACAACGCGGGCAAGCAGCCGCTCTCGCAGCGCATCATCGACGGCGCTCCCGACGCGTATTTTGCGTCGCTGCCGGTAAACGCCATGGTGGCCGCCATGAACCAGACGGAGATCCCCGCGGCGGTCTCGTACACTGCGGGAACGTACGTCTGCAACGACGTCATGTATCAGGTCCTTCACGCGCTGGCCACGAGATTCCCGGAGACTCGCGGTACGTTTCTGCACGTACCGTTCGCAACAGAGCAGGTTGTCGAGAAAAACGCTGCAGCTGCCGAGAAGGGCCTCGCTGCAGCTGCTGAGAAGGCTGCTGCCGCCGAGAAGGCTGGCGCTGGCGAGAAGACCCGCCAGGTTCCAAGCATGTCGCTGGAGATGATGACTCGCGGACTGCAGGTTGCGCTGGAAGCGGCGCTTGCAAACGACGTTGACTTCACGGATTCCGAAAGCGGAACGACCTGCTAGAACGCGCGCTGCTGAGGGTGGTCCTCGAGCGCACGGGTTTCTCGCCAGGCGCGCTTCTCGCCATCGCGAGCCTGAAAAGTGCAAAGAATCTGTATTTGCAGCACCGATTCTTTGCAGAAATCAGGCAAATCCACCGATTCTTTTATGCTTTTAGGCAAAATTTACAGATTCTTTGCAGAAATCAGGCGCGTGAAAGATAGGCGCTTCGGCTCTAAATTTTGAGCCTGAAAACTGCATTATGTCTGAGCAAATTTACTCAGACATGGCGAGAAAAACCGGCAAAACCACTCAGACTTGGCGTGTTTTTCCGGCAAATCGTTCAGACATGGCGAGAAAATCAGGCTCGCTCCAGGCGCGCAGCAGGCTCGCTCCAGGCGCGCATCAGGCTCGCTCCAGGCGCGCGCTGATCGCGTGCCAGCTCACACCGCCCACCTGGCGAGAAACCCGTCCGCTAGCAGCGCTTTCGCATAAGAAACCCGGTATCCACACGAAATGGATACCGGGTTGAAATCACTTGCGACCCGCGCTCGCGCTCGCACGCGCGTTTGACCTGCGGCGTTGTCGCGCCCGCGCGCGTTTGACCTGCGGTATTGTTGCCGTCGCACGCGCGGCTGACCTGCGGCGTTACAGGTTGAAGTCGCCGCCAAAGATGTCGGAGACAGGGCGGTCGGTGTAGACAGCGTAAATTGCCTCGGCAAGCTCGTTTGCAATAGTGATCGTCTTGATCTTGGAACCTTCTTTATTTGCTGCTGGGCAAGGAATTGCGTCGGTAACCACGCACTCCTCAATAGGAGCGCTATTGAGGCGCTCGATTGCAGGACCAGAGAAGATACCGTGGGTTGCGCAGACGTAAATATCGCCTGCACCCATTTCCTTCAGCTTGACAACAGAAGCGCAGAGGGTACCTGCGGTATCAATCATGTCGTCGTTAACAATGCAGGTCTTGCCCTTGATATCGCCGATGATGCCCATAACAGCACTCTCGTTGTGGCGAGGACGGCTCTTGTGAGCAATAGCAAGGCCGCAGTCAAGGTAGTCGGAAAGCTTCTTAGCTGCCTTTGCGCGACCCATATCAGGGGAGACAACAACGGTATTCTCCCAGTCAAATGGCTTGCTCTTAAAGTAATCGCCCAGAAGATAGAGAGCAGTCAGGTGAGAAACAGGAATGTCAAAGAAGCCCTGAATTTGGCCCTGGTGCAGGTCAAGTGTGATGACGCGGTCAACGCCAGCGTTCTCAAGCAGGTTTGCCATCAGGCGAGCGGTAATAGGCTCGCGAGCAGCAGCTTTGCGGTCCTGACGAGCATATGCGTAGTGAGGGATAACCACAGTAAAGCTGTTAGCAGATGCGCGCTTTGCAGCGTCAGCAACAATCAACGTCTCCATAACCAGGTCGTTGACGTTGACGCCTGCCAAAGACTGAATGAAGAAGACCTCGTCGCCGCGGACAGACTCGTCAAAACGAGCGTAAATTTCTCCGTTAGCAAACTTCTCAAGGAGAAGACCTTGTAGTTCTAGGTGAAGAATGTCTGCAACTTTACGAGCCAGTTCAGGGTTGCCTGTACCGGTGTAGAGCTTGATGTTTCTAGCAACTAATAGCGGATCACTCAGGTTCTCGAACATCTAGTCCTCTTTCTCAAGCTTGTGACGCCTCTGGGCGGCGTATCCCTCAACAATTTTCTGCTCAGAGCGCTCGAGTGCAAGCGCGTCTGCTGGTACATCCTTTGTGATGCACGAACTTGCCCCCACAAGTGCGCCATCACCAATTGAGACAGGTGCCACCATCATGGTATCGGATCCAACAAAGACGTTGTTGCCAATGTGTGTCTTGAACTTGTGGTAACCGTCGTAATTGCACGTAATTGAACCTGCGCCAATGTTGACGCCGGAGCCCATGGTAGTGTCACCAATGTAGGAGAGGTGAGGTACCTTAGAGCCTTCACCGATAGTTGAATTTTTGATTTCAACGTGGGTGCCTGCTTTGGCATGAGGCATAAGGTGAGTGCCTGGACGCAAGTAAGCGCGAGGACCGCAGGTAGCAAAGTCATCTACCTGTGCGTTGATAGCTACAGTCTCGTCAACAACAGCGTCGTTGCCAACAAGCGTGTCGGTCAGACGAGTATTAGGGCCTACCACGCAATTCTCGCCAATTGAGGTCTTGCCGTAGAGCATAGTCTGCGGGAGAACCTCGGTGTCCATACCAAGCGTGACCTCGGGGCCAATCCAAACGGAGGTTGGGTCCAGCATGGTGACGCCCTGGCTCATCCAGTGCTCGTTGATGCGCTCCTGCATGATGCGGGTGGCAACGGCAAGCTCGGAGCGGGAATTGACGCCCAGCGCCTCTTTGTAGTCGTCAACGTGGACGGCAGCAACAGGCTCGCCCTGGTTGACGTAAAGGCCCACCATGTCGGTAATGTAGTACTCGCCCTGCACATTGTCATTGCCGAGAAGATCGATGTTTGCGGTTAGTCTTCCGCCACAGAAGCAGTACACGCCAACGTTGCATTCACGTTCTTGCTCGCGCTGCTCAGGCGTAGCGTCTTTGTGCTCAACAATGGCAGTTACCTGGCCGTTAGAAGAAATGACGCGACCATATCCGGTTGGATCTGGGGGCGTCATCGTAAGTACCGTACATGCGTTGTGGTGAGCTTTAGTTTCTGCAACAAGGTCGAGAATAGACTGTGCGCGCAACAGAGATGCGTCACCGTTGATAACAACAACGGGTCCCTTGAAGCCACCAAGAGCATCCTTTACAACCTTGACGGCGTGGCCGGTGCCAAGACGCTCGGTCTGGGCAACATACTCAAGGTTAGGGAAGCAAGAAAGTGCAGATTTAACCTCGTCAGCATGGTTACCAACAACCACAATGACGCGCTCAGCGCCAGCAGTAATTGCGGCGTTGACACTCCACCAAACAAGTGGTTTATCTAGTAATTTGTGCACAATCTTAGGGTGGTGGGACTTCATGCGCGTTCCCTCGCCTGCAGCGAGGACAATCGCAGTAAGTGGCATACGTAAGCCTCCAAAGTACTTCGTATTACTCGATACGAGTGCGTCCCTACACAAAAGTTGCGTAAAAAATGGCTGGGGTAGTAGGATTCGAACCCACATTCCAGGCACCAAAAACCCGTGTCCTAACCGTTGGACGATACCCCAATGTAATCACTACGTTGGTTTTGTCCGCAACTCTATTAAGTGTATCAGCTTAGCGAAGCAAATGCTCCACAAATTGCATCAAGAACAAGAACTGCTAAAGTCTGCGCATCTGCGGTAGTAAATGAACCGTCAACGTTTGTTCCTTCTGGCAGCACAATCTTGATAGGGGAGCCCGTTGCATCAGCAGACTCAATGGCAGTGCGCAGTCTTGCTGGCAGCGTCTCGTTTTCCTCCATAGAAACAGAGCCAATACCAACCTGTCCGCGGGCGGGCATGCTTGGGGCATAGGCCGTGGTCAGAACCAAAATAGTGGCTGCATCAGTAGGGGAATCGGCGCGATCAATCATGGTCATACCGCTTGCCTCGGTAGTTGCCTTAGAAAGGTTATACACGCGGGCGGCCACGTTTCTAGAGATAGGATCTTCTCCCGTAATAGCAATGCAGGTGGTTTCAAGAACGTTGGCAGCTCGCGCAAAGCCCATAGGACCCTGTGGGTGAGGGCCTTTTGCCTGCTTACCAGACCAAACGTGACGCAGACGCTCAATAGCGTCGAGGGTATCCTGAAACGCCATGCCATCAGCAAGTTCGCCGACGCTTTCCTGGAAGAGCTTAACGGCAGCCTCGGTGTGAACACCGTAATGGCCATCAACTTTTCCGCACGAGAAACCCAAGATGTTGAGACGCTCTTGCAGCTGACGCACGTCATTGCCGTGGAAGTTAGGAAGACGCAGATAGAGGGTTCTGTCTCCTAGCTCATAGCCCTCATCGACCATGATTGCCCAGGTAGAGGCATCTACTTCTTCTCCAAGAGAAAGGTCATGGTCAAGCCTAAAGCGCGCAACGGCGCGAGCAGTTGACTTGCCAAATGTGTGGCTCTGGCGCTCATCGTCTTCGATGGTGTAGCCAAGCTTTACGAGGCGTTCCTGAATGTCTTCAACGGCAGCACCAGTGCTACCAGGAGTAATAGGATCCATAATTACCTTTCTCGGTTCACAAAGAAGTCTGCCATAGACAAAAGTGTGTCGCGAGCGTCTTCAGTAAGTATCACGTTTTCAAGCACGTGCTTTGCCTCATCAACTAAGGCAAGAGCGTGCGTGCGGACAAATTTTATCGCATTAGCGCTTTCCATAAGCTCCACAGCGCGCTGAAGCTTCAAAGTATCGCCTGTATGCGCAGAAAGTATGGAGACAAGCTCTGTCTTTTCTGCTGGGCCAAGATGCTCAAGTGCGTAGACCACGGCGAGCGTGCGCTTGCCTTCAGTGATGTCTGACCTAAAATCTTTGCCCTGTACCTGGGCGTTTCCAACCAGGTTAAGAAGGTCGTCTTGCAGCTGGAAGGCAAGACCTACCTTGAGGCCAAACTCTTTGAGTGCGTCAAGCGTTTTCTGGTCAGCACCACCGATGAGCGCACCCAGTACCAGGGGATATGCAGCAGAGTAATAGGCGGTTTTGGAGAGCGCCATAAAAAGGTATTGGTCAGAAGTAACATCCCAGCGCTCGTGCTGTGCCCAGCCAAGGTCGAGCGCCTGACCCTCAAGGGTGTGCTCCTGCATGGCGAGAAGGGCGTCGATCACGCGAACTTTAAGCTGGTCAGAGAGGTGGTCGGCCACGGTAACGCGTCTGACAACATTGACCAGGGCAGAATCACCAACGTTGATAGCAAGTCCGGTACCGAGTGTCTTGTAGAGGCACTTCTCGCCACGGCGCAGCTCTGATTTGTCAGCAATGTCGTCGTGGATAAGGGCTGCCGACTGGAAGTCCTCGATGGCGCAGGCTACGGGCAGAGCGGCTTCTGCTGAGCCTCCAACAGCCTCGGCGCCCAGGCAGCAGAGGACCGGGCGCACGCGCTTGCCGCCGCCCGCGCTGAAGTGAGCGAGTGGCTGGTAGAGGTAGGTGTTCAGGTCTCCGCGGGTGCGCTCCGAGGGCGTGGATGTTGCTGCCGCGGGCGCTGCAGATGCCGTGGGGAGTCCGCGCATGATCTCTGCCTCGACGGCAGGAAGCTTTTGTGTGAGGTAGTCGGCGAAGTTCACGGAAGCCCTAGCCGCGATAGCCGTCTGGGTTCATCGACTGCCACTTCCAGGAATCGCGGCACATGTCGGCGAGGTCGTACTGAGCCTTCCAGCCAAGCATGTCAGCAGCTTTCTGGCAGTCTGCGTAGTTAGTTGCAACGTCACCTGCGCGGCGAGGCTCAATAACGTAAGGAATCTCTTTGCCGCAAGCCTTTGAGAACGCCTTGATAACGTCAAGTACCGAGCTGCCAGTGCCAGTGCCCAGGTTGAAGATTTCAACTCCCGTGCGGCCAGCCATCCATTTAAGTGCAGCTACGTGGCCGGAGCCAAGGTCGCAAACGTGAATGTAGTCGCGAACGCCCGTGCCATCTGGGGTGTTGTAGTCGTCGCCAAAGACGTGAACAGCTTCGCGCTTACCCACAGCAACTTGAGCCACATAAGGTACCAGGTTGTTTGGAATACCTGCAGGATCTTCTCCGATGAGGCCCGACTGGTGAGCGCCAATAGGATTGAAGTATCTAAGCAGGACAACGTTCCACTCTGGATCTGCGGTGTGAACATCGGTGAGGATCTGCTCAATCATCCACTTAGTCCAGCCATAAGGGTTGGTTGCGTTCTTCTTGGGGCTTTGCTCGGTCAGAGGAAGACTATCTGGGTCTCCATAAACCGTTGCTGAACTCGAGAAAATAATTGACTTACAACCGTGGTTTCTCATGACATCAAGAAGGGTGAGGGTATTGCCCAGGTTGTTTGTGTAGTACTCGATAGGCTTGGTAACAGACTCGCCAACGGCCTTGAAGCCAGCGAAGTGAATGACAAAGTTAATGGCGTGCTCGTCAAAGATGTGGTTGAGTGCATCTGCATCGTTGACGTCTGCCTCGTAGAACGAAAGGCGCTTAGCGTTCTTTTCTCCTACAATGGTTTTGATGCGATCGATAACCTTTGCCGAAGCATTGGAAAGGTCATCAACAATTACGGCCTCGTAGCCAGAATTGAGCAGTTCAACAACGGTGTGGCTGCCAATAAAGCCCGCGCCACCGGTGACAAGTACGCAGGAATTTTGTGGAATCAGAGCGTCAGACATATCAATCCTTTCGTGGACTTATATCGTCATAAGTATACGGCTTTTCTGCGAAGCGTTGTGCGGTGCGAGCGCACGGGTTTCTCGCCAGGTGCGCCTGCGGCTGCACGGGTTTCTCGCCAAGCGCTCCTTTCTGGCATCACGCGCCTAACGTTCACTATGCGCGCCTAACTTTCACTATGCGCGCCTAAAAAGTGCAAAGAATCTGTATTTGAGGTACCGATTCTTTGACAAAATCAGGCAAATCCACCGATTCTTTTACTTATTTAGGCAGAAGTTACAGATTCTTTGCAGAAATCAGGCACGTTCTAACTAGGGTGTTGTCTCCAAATTTTGCGAGCCTGAAAGCCCCACCATGTCTGAGTAAATTTACTCAGACATGGCGAGAAAAACCGGCAAATAGCTCAGACATGGTACGTTTTTCAGGCAAATCGTTCAGACTTGGCGAGAAAATCAGGCTTGCAGCAGGCTCACACTCAGCTCGCACCGCCCGTCTGGTGAGAAACCCCGTCCACTAGCAGCGCCTTCACACAAGAAACCCGGCATCCACACGAAATGGATACCGGGTTGAAATCGCTTACAACCTGCGAGCGCACCTTACTTGAAGTACTCGACGCCGCCCTCGATGAGAGGCTGGAACTGGTCGCCGGCGGTGAGCTCGGGGATGTTCTTGTAGAGGCCCGCACCGGAGCGCTCCGTGTGACCCATCTTGCCCAGGACGCGACCATCGGGGCTGGTGATGCCCTCGATAGCCAGGACGGAGCCGTTAGGGTTAACGGAGAAGTCCATGCTCGGAGTACCTGTTGCGTCAACGTACTGCGTTGCGATCTGGCCGTTAGCCTTCAGCGTCTCAAGCAACTCGTCGGAGGCAACAAAACGACCTTCTCCGTGGCTGATTGCGATGGTGTGGATGTCGCCAAGAGTGCACTTGGAGAGCCATGGCGACATAGTGGATGCAACGCTGGTACGAACAAGCTGGCTCTGGTGGCGGCCAATGGTGTTGAACGTCAGTGTTGGGCAGGTGTCGTCCATGGGTCGGATATCGCCGTAAGGAACAAGACCCAGTTTGATGAGTGCCTGGAAGCCATTGCAGATGCCCAGCATAAGGCCATCGCGCTGCTGCAGAAGTTCGCGAACAGCCTCGGTTACCTGAGGAGCGCGGAAGAGGGCGCAGATGAACTTAGCAGATCCGTCTGGCTCGTCTCCGCCGGAGAAACCGCCTGGAATCATGACAATTTGGCTCTTCTTGATGGACTCTGCCAGCGCATTTGCGGACTCAACAATGTCCTGAGGTGTCAGGTTGTTAATGACCAGCGTGGTTGGGTCAGCGCCTGCACGCTCAAAAGCACGCGCAACGTCGTACTCGCAGTTGTTACCTGGGAATACGGGGATGATGACGCGTGGGCGAGCAGGTGCGATAAGGGCTGGACCAGCATAAGAGTGTCGTGTGGATGCGCCGTCGAAGCTGATTTTCTCTACAGCCTCGTTGGAGCCTCCGCGGTAGGGGAAGACCTCCTCAAGTGGGCGCTCCCATGCTTCCTGAAGCTCGGAGAGGTCGATCTTCTCGCCACACGCGCTAAAGACGTACTCGGACGTGGTGACGCCCAGAGGAGCCACGCATACGCCGTCGACGTCGTCAACGGATACGCCGTCTGCCAGCTCAACGATGAAGGCACCGTAGGTTGGCGAGAAGAGCGCGTCGGCAGAAATCTCTGGGACCAGCTCAACGCCCAGCTTGTTGCCCAGGCAACTCTTGAAGAGAGCCTCGGCCACGCCGCCGTAACCTGGTGTGGTGATGGCAAGCGCACTCTTGGACTGGACCAGGGTGCTGACCAGCTTGTATGCGGTGAGCAGGGACTCGTTGTCGGGGAGAAGGCCGCTCTCGTCGTAGGATGGGACAATGGAGATAAGCCTGTGACCTGCACCCTTGAACTCGTTGGAGACAATCTTGTCCACCTTGGTGAGGCCGGTGGCAAACGAAACCAGCGTTGGTGGAACGTCCAAGTCCTCAAAGGTGCCGGACATGGAGTCCTTGCCGCCAACGGCTGCAAGACCAAGGTTGACCTGGGCCATCAGTGCGCCGAGAAGCGCTGAAGCTGGCTTGCCCCAACGGTTAGGATTCTGACCAAGCTTCTCGAAGTACTCCTGGAAGGTGAGGTAGAGGTCCTGGTACTTAAAGCCGGTAGCAACCAGCTTGGAAACGGACTCAACAACAGAGAGGTATGCGCCGCGGAACTGGTCAACCTCCATGAGGTAGGGGTTAAAGCCCCAGGCCATGCCCGAGACCGTGTTGGTTTGGCCCATAACCGGAAGCTTAGCCACCATAGAGAGGGCAGGGGTCAGCTGACGAGCGCCACCGAATGGCATAAGGACGGTACCTGCGCCAATGGTGGAGTCAAAGCGCTCGGAGAGACCCTTGTTAGAGGCAACATTTAGATCGTGTACCAGCGAGTGGAGTTTCTCGCCAAGAGTTGTGCCTGCCCAGGTGCGCTGGTAAGCAAGAGGCTTGGCCAGGCGCACGGTAATTGATTTAGGAGCGCCGTTTGAGGCGAGAAATGCGCGGCTGATGTTGACAATCTTCTGACCGCGCCAACGCATAACCAGACGAGGATCCTCGGTGACGGTTGCCACAATGGTTGCCTCGAGGTTTTCTTCGCGGGCGTACGCGCAGAACTGCTCAACGTCCTTTGCCTCAAGCGCAACGGCCATGCGCTCCTGAGACTCGGAGATTGCCAGCTCAGTGCCGTCAAGGCCGTCGTACTTCTTTGGAACGGCGTCCAGGTTGACGTCAAGGCCGTCGGCAAGCTCGCCAATGGCAACAGAAACACCGCCTGCGCCAAAGTCGTTGCAGCGCTTGATAAGCTTGCAGGCATCTTCACGACGGAAGAGGCGTTGGAGCTTACGCTCAATAGGGGCGTTGCCCTTCTGGACCTCGGCACCGTCGCGCTCAATGGAGCCAGCATCGTGTGCCTTTGAAGAGCCGGTTGCGCCACCAATGCCATCGCGACCAGTGCGGCCGCCGAGAAGAACGATGATATCGCCATCTTCTGGACGCTCGCGGCGAACGTGGCTCTGAGGAGTTGCGCCTACAACAGCACCAATTTCCATGCGTTTTGCAACGTAGCCTGGGTGGTAGAGCTCAGAAACCTGGCCGGTAGCAAGGCCAATCTGGTTGCCGTAGCTGGAATAACCTGCGGCTGCCGTGCGCACGATGGTGCGCTGGGGAAGCTTTCCAGGAAGGGTCTGAGAAACTGGAACGGTTGGGTCTGCGGCGCCTGTGACGCGCATTGCCTGGTAGACGTAGCTGCGGCCAGAAAGGGGATCGCGAATAGCGCCACCAATGCAGGTAGCTGCGCCACCAAAAGGCTCAATCTCGGTTGGGTGGTTGTGAGTCTCGTTCTTGAAGAGGAAGAGCCAGTCTTCGTCTTTGCCGTCAACGTCCACCTTGACCTTTACGGTACAGGCGTTGATTTCTTCTGACTCATCAAGATTGGTGAGGACGCCCTTCTCGCGAAGGTACTTTGCACCAATAGTGGCCATATCCCAGAGAGAAACCGCACGGTCTTCTCGTCCAAGCTCTTTGCGCATGGAGAGATACTTTTCAAACGCGGCTTTTACCAGGTCATCATCAATCTGCACGCCGGTAATTCCGGTGTTAAAGGTGGTGTGGCGGCAGTGGTCTGACCAGTAGGTATCAATGACACGAATCTCGGTGATGGTGGGATCGCGCTGCTCTGTGGTGAAGTACTGCTGGCAGAAGGTGAGGTCAGCCAGGTCCATAGCAAGGCCGTGAGAAGCAATGAACTCCTTGAGGCCGTCCTGGTCAAGAGCGTTAAAGCCCTCAAGAACCTCTACATCAGCAGGCTCTGGAATGGAAATCTTGAGGGTCTCGGGAAGCTCAAGGGAAGCCTCGCGAGCCTCAACGGGGTTGATGAGGTAGTTCTTGATGTCGGCAACGTCTGCCTCTGTGAGGTTTCCGGTCAGCACGTAAAGGCGAGCAGAGCGCACAAGTGGACGCTCTCCCTGGCTGATGAGCT
>CAUVJF010000007.1:0-41738 GCA_963552125.1 uncultured Atopobium sp. | reverse complement strand
GACAAGCATGCATACTCCTCGCAACCATTGTGTATTGGTGTAAGTATAAACGGTTTGTGGAAAACCTTTAAGTTCCATACCTTACTAATCAAGATTCAATTTTGTTACCATTTACGGATTAGTACTGGATTGTTTTTTTTGTTTTACTAAACTTGACGAATAAAAATTTTAAGAATTTATATTTGAATCAAAACTGCAAAGAACTAGAAGACAAGAAATCTTACTCTTAACAACTTCAGAAGGTGATTCGAATGAGTAAGTTTTTTAACGTTATCCGCTACTGTATATCTACTATTCTGGATAAAGGCAGTCTTGCGATTTTTCTCTTTCTGTCATTCTTTGTCACAGCGCTTATGGTGATCCAACCTCTTCTTGTTGGATTTGTAATTAATCTTTTTATTTCAGGAACAACTTGGAGCGAGATACTTTTCTATTGCGCCGTAGTTGCCGCACTAGGAATCCTCATTGCCGGCTGCTCCTATCTTGCTAAAACACGGTATTGTCAGTTACAGGTTGATTCTGCGTTTACTATTGAGCGACAGCTGATTGACAAGATTCAACATGCAGATTCATCGTTTTTCTCGTCATATGATTCTGGACATTACCGCCAGACAGTAAATAACGATTCTAATGACGTTTCAATTTTTATACTTACACAATGCGTGAGCTTTGTAACAACTACGGTCTCCGTCTTAGGCACGCTTGCGATTATTTTATATTTGAACCCATTAACCGCCCTTGTAACGGTTGTTTTGTTGCTCGTGAGTTTTATTATCTATAAGCAAATCCAAGATGCGGCTTATAAAAGATACAAAGAATCCAAAGAACTGAAATCACAGTATGGATCTATTGAGCTTTCCCAATTCACAGACGTAGATTTTATCAGGCGTCATTCTCTCTTTGAGCGTTTCTTTAATCAGCACTATGCCGTCAATCAAAAAGTTCGTAGTGCCATTCATGAGCAGTACAAACTGGAATTTGGCGTACAGGAATTAAACAATGCTGTAATTGCTGTATTTCAAGCCATTGTGTTTATTACCTGTGCATATCAAATTTTTCTTGGAGCACTGCAGCCTGGCTATATTGCAACCATTTCAAGCTATTTTGTATCGCTTTTGGGCTCTATTACGCTTCTTATGGAATTTGGCATGGCTTATCAGAGTATTACGGTAAGTCTTGATCGAATTGAGCAGATTCTTGATTTACCTCAAGAATCCGTTGGAAATATCGTTCCATCAGACAATGTCAATCAAATTACCTGCACAAATGTGTCTTTCTCTTATCCACATACGAATAAAGTACTGATGAACAACTTGTCTTGCAGTTTTGCGAAAGGAAATATATACGCTATTACTGGTGGAAACGGAACAGGCAAATCTACATTTCTGAAACTCATTAACGGAGAGTGGTCTTCTCACCTATCAGGCACTATTGCTATTAATGAGGATTTGCTCACTCAAATTAATCAGTATGAACTTCGAAAAAATACTCTTGGATTTACCGAACAAGAGCCAAGCATTGTTGACGATACGGTAAGAAATAATCTGACTCTACTCTGCAAAAACCAACCAACAGATGAAGAGATAATCAGTTATATCAAGCTATTCAATTTGGAAAAATTGCTGCTTGGTGATGATCAAAATCTTGACGTTCGACTTGGTGAACGAAGCTCAGCTATCTCTGGTGGAGAAAAGCAAAAGATTGCAATTATCCGCATGATGCTTATGAATCCAAGTGTCATGTTACTTGACGAGCCAACTTCTGCGTTAGATCAAAAAAGTGTTGATGTCCTTCTTACTCTTCTAAAGAAGGTCAAACAAGACCACATAATACTGCTCATATCTCATGACCCTAAAGTGGTGGAAGCAGCCGATCATATCGTAGAGCTGTAATTTATTGCGCGCTACGTCCCAGCAGTACAACTGCCCAGGCAGCAATGCCTTCTTGAGTGCCCACAAAGCCAAGGCCTTCGGTAGTGGTTGCTTTTACGCCAACTCTATCTGGCGAAACACCCATGACCTCCGCCATGCGGTTTCTCATAGCATCGCGATGAGGAAGCAACTTAGGCGCTTGAGCTGCAACGGTGCAGTCACAGTCCAGAAGCTCAAAGCCCTCATTACGAACAAGCTGCATAACATGGGACAGGAGCACCATAGAATCAGCGCCCTCATAAGCAGGGTCTGTATCAGGGAAAAGCTGGCCGATGTCGCCGGCGCGCATAGCTCCTAGCAGGGCATCCATGAGTGCATGAGCCAAAACATCAGCATCGGAGTGGCCGAGAAGACCTTTGGTGTGCTCAATTTTGATGCCACCCAAGATAAGATCTCTGCCCTCTACCAGGCGATGAACATCGTATCCGTGGCCAATTTTAAGCTCTGGCGTACTCACTCTACAGCCCCACTTCCGGTTGCGCCTTCTACCAGTCGTCGGCTAAGCGTAGCTTCAACAATTGCAAGGTCAGACGGGTACGTGACCTTCACGTTTTCTCGTTGCGACTCAACGCACAGTACCGTAAGACCTAGTCGCTCAACTAACGACGAGTCATCGGTTCCCTGGTAGCCCTCCTGGCGAGCTACTTCGTGGGCTTCAAGAAGTGTGCGTGTCTTGAACACCTGAGGGGTCTGAGCAGCCCAGAACGTTGAGCGGTCAGGCGTATCTACAATGGTTGCACCATCTACGCGCTTCAGCGTATCAGTTGCGCGGTGAGCCAAAATTGCTCCCGCAATCTTAGGCGACTTGCGAACTGTACCAATGACCTGCTCAATAGTCTCTACCTCAATGAGCGGACGAACCGCATCATGAACAGAAACAAAACCATATCCAGCAGGCACTACCTGGAGCGCGTTGTAAACCGATTCCTGCCTGGTAGCACCAGACGTTGCAAAGTGAACAGGCTTGTGGAGTACAAGCTTGCCCACAACACCCTCTTGAACTGCAGCGCGTTTCTCGTCAGAGCAAGCAATCACAATGTGAGCCACGCTGGGCGCATGATCAAACGCAAGGATTGACCAGCTCATCAGCGGAAGACCGCAGACAGAAATAAACTGCTTGCCGTCGGGATATCCAAAGCGCTCGCCAATACCGCCAGCCACAATGACGGCAACGGTATCGGCTTTTGCTCCATGTGTTGTGAGGCGAGAAGGACGTGGCTTTGACACGACCTTTGCACAGGTGCTGCTTGCAGCCATTATTCTGACTTACCCCACATTCTGCGGAGACTGTTAGCAAGTGCACCGGGGTTCTCGACACCCAGAGATTTGAGGCTTGATGTATCGTTTTCTGCAACGTGAAGTAGCTGCTGCAGGTTGTCGTAGGCGTCAACAATTCTGGCCGCAATCTCATCGTTGACCACGTGAACGCGGGAAAGTGTGCGCAGGCCCAGAGGCTCCATGGACGCATCTTCTCCGCGGCCATCGGAGTAACCAAGAATCTGGCCAACACTTTCTGCGGAACGGAGCTCAGTGTTTGCTGTCTCGTGGAAGCGGCGGCGAATGGCGCGCGCCTCTTCAGCAGAAGAATCTACAGCGTAGTCGCGAATCATCAGGTTATAGGCCTCGTCGATACCGCCCAAATATTCCTCGCGCTGCATAGCGGTGGTTTTGCCCTCACTACCTAGCTCCAAAAGGCAGGAGTCAAGCTGATCGGCGGCGCTCAAAAGAACCTCAAACAGGTAGAAAATACCTGCTACATCGCCTAAGGTAACGTAGTTATCAAGCTCAAGCGCAGTCAAGCGCAGAAGCGCGCGATCAAGCTGCTGGCGCGTATTTTGCATAGCAACCGAAAGTTGGTTGACGGTAGACATAATGGCTGGTACCGACTTCAGCGGAATAACGTGGCCATCCACGTAGACCGTAATCAACGAACGGCGAGAAGACACAGCGATCACAATTGCCCTGGTGAGCAAGCTCATGCGAGCAGCAGTACGGTGACGAGTACCTGTTTCTGCAGTTGGAAGCGTTGCATCAGGATTAAGGTGGGAGTTGGCGCGCAGAATTCTGGTGAGGTCTTTATCCACCACCACGGCGCCATCCATTTTGCAGAGCTCAAACAGTCGGTTTGCCGTGAAGGAAACATCAAGTTTGAAACCATCTCCGCCCACAGCAAGGACGTTTTCTGTATCTCCCACACAAATGAGGGCACCAAGACGACCCGCAATAATCATATCAAGTGCAACGCGGAGCGCGGTACCAGGAGCAGTCATCTTCAGAGCTGTAGCAATGCGGTCCTCGTTTTCTGTTGCGCTTGGATCAAGTTGCGTTGGCTCCATGGCTCTCCCTCAATTACTTGCAGCTTACAGGCTGCGTTTTGCGATCTGGTACGTTTACGGCTTCAATTTGTTTCAACATTTCAAGTATACGGTTTTGTTGCCGGCGCGTGTAGTGACGGTTTGAAGAAGACGGGTTTCTCGACGGGAGCCTGGGCGGTCTGCTCGACGGGTTTCTCGCCTAGTGAGCCGCGCGTATGAGTTGTGGTACAAAAAGACCCGAGGCAGAACCTCGGGTCGGAGTGGCTTACTCAGCGGAAGACATCAGATCGGACGAACCGCCTGCGCTACCTTGTGGCAGCGAGGATGGACCCATGCTGACATCCATCTGGTCAAGCTGCGCCATGGTCTCTTTCTTGCGAGGTTCAGGAATGACGCCCGTGGTCTTGGTGAACACAAGCTTCTTGCCCTCAGCGTCAACGTCAACAGCAACAATGTCACCTGCGGTCCACTGACCAGAGAGAAGCTCCTCAGACAGCGGATCTTCAATCATCGACTGAATGGTGCGGCGCAGTGGACGAGCACCGTAGACAGGATCGGTGCCGTCTTTGGCAATCAGGTCCTTTGCTGCCTCGGTGAGCTCAATAGACATTCCATTGGCAATCAGGCGATCGCGCAGATCAAGAACCATGAGGTCAACAATGCCACGAAGCTGCTCGGTAGAGAGCGACTTGAAGACAACAATCTCGTCCACGCGGTTCAAGAACTCTGGACGGAATCCACGCTTGAGCTCAGACATAACGCGGCTGGTAATCTCTTTGTCAGAGAGGCCCTTAGAACCCTCTGACGAGAAGCCCATGGTGTTGGTACGGGCAATCTCGCGAGCACCAATGTTGGATGTCATGATGACAACTGTATTGGAGAAGTCCACGTGACGACCTTGACCGTCAGTCAAGCGGCCCTCGTCCAGAATCTGCAACAAGATGTTGAAGACGTCTGGATGTGCCTTCTCAATCTCATCAAAGAGCAGGACAGAGTATGGACGACGGCGAACAGCCTTGGTGAGCTCTCCGCCCTCATCGTAGCCCACGTATCCTGGAGGAGCACCAACCAGCTTGGCTACGGTGTGACGCTCCATGTACTCGGACATGTCGTATGAAAGCAAGGCGTCTTCGGAGCCAAACAGGAACTCTGCCAGGGCTTTTGCAAGTTCAGTCTTACCTACGCCGGAAGGGCCAAGGAAGATGAAGGAGCCGCCAGGACGCTTAGGGTCTTTAAGAGGACTGCGGCTTCTGCGAATTGCCTTTGCAACCTTAACAACAGCCTCATCCTGACCAACAACGCGCTGGTGAAGAATGTCTTCTGTACGAAGCAGCCTTGAAGCCTCAGTCTCGGTGAGGTTAGAAACAGGAACACCGGTGATGCCAGAGACAACCTTTGCAATATCGTCTTCGTCAACGGTGACAATGTTCTTGTCCAGCTGCTCACGCCACTCAGTCTCCAGACGATCCCTCTCTGCTACCAGGGATTTCTCCTGGTCACGCAAACGAGCTGCTTGCTCAAACTCCTGAGCGCTTGCTGCCTCGGACTTCTGGGTACGAACGCGGAGAAGATCTGCATCTACCTGGGCAATCTCTGGAGGAAGGCTCATCTTGTGGATGCGTGCGCGAGCACCAGCCTCATCGAGGACATCAATTGCCTTGTCTGGCAAGAAACGGTCCTGGATGTAGCGGCTAGAAAGCGCAACAGCAGCCTTGATGGCAGCTTCAGTGTAGTGGACGTGATGGTGCTTCTCGTAGCGATCTTGAAGACCGTGGATGATAGAAATGGTGTCGTCGTTGTTTGGCTCGCCGATGTTGACTGGCTGGAAACGCCTCTCAAATGCGGCGTCCTTCTCGACATGTTTACGGTACTCTTCTGCCGTAGTTGCGCCGATGACTTGGATTTCTCCACGAGACAGCGGTGGCTTCAAGATGGACGCGGCGTCGATGGAACCCTCTGCGGAGCCGGCGCCAATGACGGTGTGAATCTCGTCGATGAAGAGGATGTCGTTCTTGGATTTCTCCAGCTCAGCAACAACCTTCTTCATGCGGTCCTCAAACTCACCGCGATACTTAGAACCAGCTACCAGACTTGCCAGGTCAAGCGTCCAAACCTGCTTTCCGCGCAGGATATCAGGAACATTGCCAGAAGCAATGAGCTGAGCCAGGCCCTCAACAATGGCAGTCTTGCCAACACCAGGATCGCCCAGGATAAGTGGGTTGTTCTTCTGGCGACGTGCAAGAACCTGCATGACACGCTCAATCTCGCGGTCACGACCAATGACGGGGTCAAGCTTTTTATCTGCGGCAAGCTTGGTAAGGTTGCGGCCAAACTGCTCCAGCATAGAAGCATCGTCGTTTGCGTTAGGACGCATCTGACCAGCGCCTACAGGCATGCCAAAGATGCCACCCTCAATGCGAGGCTCTGCCATACGAGGGCCAGCAGGTGCATCATCTGGAGTCTGGGCAACAAGCTCATCAACGGCATTTCTTACCGCGTCGCCCGAGACACCCATGGTACGCAGGGCATCCATAGCGCGACCATTACCCTCGGACACAATGCCCAAGAGCAGGTGTTCTGTTGCAATATAGCTTTGACCGTGGGTCATGGTTTCTCTGTACGCGTCCTCAAGCACGCGTTTTGCGCGAGGGGTAAACGGAATGTGGCCGCCAGGAATAGGGTCTCCTGCGCCCGTGGTGAGCTCTTTTACGGTTGCCAGGGCCTCGTCATACGAGACCTCCAGCTTAGCCAGAGCTTGAGCAGCAATGCCCTCCCCCTCTTTGATGAGAGCAAGTAGCAGGTGCTCGGTACCAACATACATCTGGCCAAGACCGCGAGCCTCGTCCTGAGCCAGACTCATGACTTTACGCGCTCTGTCAGTGAATTTATCAAACATGTGCTGAAACCTCTCAAAACTCTCTATATATTTCTGATTTATACCCATCAGAAGGCTCTGCAAACATACGACTCGCGTTGGATTTTTCTCCTCCGTACGAACCACACAAACACCTGGCGAGAAACCCGCGCTGCCGTAAGTCCGCGCTGTCGCACACTCCGCGGCGCAGCCGCCGCAGCGAACTCCATGGCACCGCCGCACACAAAAAGCCCGGTACCTGCAACGAGCGGATACCGGGCTGATGTGTTTGTGTACTGCGCGGGGCAGCTATGCTTCCGAACACTTAGCGTTTCTCGGGCTTGAGCTGTGGGAAGAGAAGGACGTCGCGGATAGAAGGCTGATCGCAGAAGAGCATCATCATGCGGTCGATACCGTAGCCGATGCCGCCCGCTGGTGGCATACCGTACTCAAGTGCGCGGATGAAGTCATAATCGTACTCCATGGCCTCTTCGTCACCCTGGCGCTTGGCCTCCATCTGGGCGGCAAAGCGCTCCTCCTGGTCAACAGGGTCGTTGAGCTCAGAGTATGCGTTTGCGTACTCTGCGCCGCAGATAATGAGCTCAAAGCGGTCGGTCAGACGAGGGTCATCTGCCTTGCGCTTGGTGAGCGGAGAAACCTCTGCAGGATAATCACAGACAAAGGTTGGGTTTACGATGCTCTTCTCGCCAAGCTCGTCGTAGATCTCAAACAACAGCTTGCCGGCCTGCCACTCTGGATTCCACTCAATCTCATAGCGGTCCAGGACTGCACGGAGTTTCTCGACAGGGGTGTCAATGGAGAGCTCCTCGCCGGTGACCTCGGACGCAATCTCTGCCAGGGACGCGACGCGCCAGTTGCCAGAGAGGTCAACCTCGGTGCCCTGGTAGGTGATGACCTCGTGGCCCTCCTCGCAACCGCAAGCCTTGCGGGCGATCTCCTGGAAGAGATTCTGGGACAGCTCACGCATGCCGGCCAGGTCAGAGTAGGCGGCGTATGCCTCCATAGAGGTGAACTCTGGGTTGTGCGTGAGGTCGGTGCCCTCATTTCTGAACTGACGACCAAGCTCGTAGACGCGCTCAAGACCGCCAACAAGCAGGCGCTTCAGTGGAAGCTCGGTTGCAATGCGCAGGTAGTTCTCGGTGTTCAGAGCGTTGTAGTGCGTGATAAAGGGCTTTGCGTTTGCGCCGCCAAGAATCTCCTGGAGAACAGGGGTCTCAACCTCCATGTAGCCGTCCGCCTCCATGAACTGGCGGATGATGGAGATGATCTGGGAACGCTTGCGGAATACGTCGCGGACCTCGGGGTTCATGATGAGGTCAACGTAGCGCTGGCGATAACGGACCTCACGGTCGGTGAGGCCGTGGAACTTCTCTGGCAGAGGACGCAGCGACTTGGAGAGGACCTCCAGCGAGGTGACTGCCAGGGAAAGCTGGCCGCGGCGCGTACGCATGATAGCGCCGGTTGCGCCGATGATGTCGCCAAGGTCGAGAAGACCCAGGAGCTCCCAGTTCTTCTCGTCAAGGTTGTTGATGCGGCAGAAGAGCTGAATCTGGCCGGTATAGTCCTCTACCACGACAAACGCGATCTTGCCCTGGTTGCGGATGGCACGGACGCGGCCGGCGACGGAATAGACTTCCTCGCCAGTCTGGCCGTCCTCGAGGTCAGCATAGCGCTCCTCCAGCTCAGCGACGTGAGCGGTAACGGTGGACTTGATTGGGTATGGGTCAACGCCGGCGTCAAGCAGTGCCTGGCGACGGGCTTTGCGCTGGGCGCGCTCGTCGTTGATGGAAGCCTCTGGGGTGGCCTCGGTTGCGTCGACGTTCTCGGCGGCGGTTGCGTCAGCGGCGGCCGAGCTACCAGCGATGTTGTTCTCTACTTCGGACATGTATCCTCCACGTAAAAACGCCCCGCGCCAGACGGACACGGGGCGACCAAAATCTTTTGTGCCAGTCTAGCGAGTAATAGAGGTAATGGTGTACTTCTTCACCTTGCCGTTTGGCGTGGTGAACTCAACCTCGTCGCCCTTCTTGTGACCAATAAGAGCCTCGCCAGCTGGGGACTCGTTAGAGATCTTGTGCTCAAGGGAGTTAGTCTCAGTAGTACCAACAATTACATACTTAGTTGTCTTGCCTTTTGCATCTGCAAGCTCGACGGTTGTACCAATTGCAACGGTAACATTGCGCTTGCTGCCGCCCTCGACAACCTTTGCGACAGAGAGAATCTGACGAATCTCGTTGATGCGGGACTCGTTGTGAGACTGCTCTTCTTTTGCTGCGTCATACTCGGAGTTCTCGGAAAGGTCACCAAAACCACGAGCCTCTTTGATACGCTCAACAATCTCGTCGTGCTTCTCGCCCTCACGATAAGCCAGCTCATCGACAAGCTTCTGACGGCCTTCTGGGGTAAGTACAATCTCTTTAGTAGTGTCCATCGTGTTCTTTCTGTTGATGGGTCAGTCGGTCTATACGCGTGAGATAGGGCTACTCAGCCTTTTTGGACTCTTCGTCCTCAACAACCTCAGCCTCTGGCTCCTTGGCTTCTTCCTTGGTCTCAGACTCCATGCCCTCGCGAACGCTCTTGACGGTCTCGCCAACAGCCTTGCCGAGCTTTGGAAGGTTCTTAGGTCCAAAGAGGACCATAACAATGACAACAATAATCAGAAGCTCAGGAATACCAAGTCCTAAAATCATATAAACCCCCAGAAAATCTTTTCCTGTAAAAGCGTTCAGAAAAAACGCCGTATCGGCTAGTATAACCGAGGGAAACCTTACTAACAAGGAATTAACATGGTCTTACATGATTTTTGGACATTTTTTATCTGGTCGACCGTAGCGGGTCTTGCCGTTATTGGCATTTACCAGCTATTTCTGTTAATTCTGCGCGCTCGAGGCGTTTTTGTGACGCGTACAAAATTTGGTCTCACAATGATTTTTGACTCCGAGGACGCCGACGGTACGCCCATTAGACTGCTCAACGTTAATGGCACCTTCCAGTCCGTGAGCTACATTGCGCCTGAACTGCGCTTCGAGCTCTGCGTCCACTATCACCGCATGATGGCGAAGGTCATCCAGCAGGTATCTGCTCGGGGTCACGTTGTAGTCATGGGCGGCGGAGGTTTCTCGCTGCCAAAACACCTGGCTACGCACATGAGCGGCGGCGTCATTGACGCGATTGAGATTGATCCGAAGATAGTCTCGCTTGCACGCGAGCATTTCTTTCTGGACGAGGCTCTAGCTGCGGCTTCAAGTGAGCTGCGTATTGTCGAGGACGACGCCTGGAAGGTTCTGCAGGATGCGGATGCTAGTAGCATTGACGTGCTGGTAAACGAAGTGTTTGCCGGCAGAAAATCGCTTGGACCTCTGGGAACAGCGGCTGGCGCGCAAGTGGTCAAAGAGAAGCTTGCGTCTGGCGGAGTATATCTGGCCGATGTTCGCTGTCCGCTAGAAGGCCGTGGATCTGCGCTACTTTCGCAGGTTGCAGGCGTGTTTGCGCAGGAGTTTGCGCACGTCGCGTATGTGCCCGAGTGGCCTGATACTCCTAAAACACCAGGTAACAACCTCTTAATTGCAACCGACGCGGATATTGCGCTTCCTGAAGGTGCTGTTGTAATGAAATAATGTCGACTGAGGGCCGACCACTATCCAATTGACCGAGCAACATCCAATCACCCAAGAAAATTGCATATTCCATCTTGTTTATGCGGATTTTTGTATCAATAATTTGACTCACCAAAATTCGACCCCTCTTTTGGGTAAAAAATCCGTTTAGTTGGAGGTCAAATCGCAATCACGAAAATTCCTAACTTACGTTTGCGCAGGTGGCAAAAAGTGTCCAGATTTCACTATTTTTGTCCAACGAAAAACCGCAGGTAAACGGCGTGCATAAAAATCAACCGCCGCTGCATATTCCAACTAAACGCATTTTTTACCACTTGCGCCCCAAGCGTTCAACAAAACCGCAGTTGGCTGCAATTTGTACCACCCCGGTGAGGTTTTGTTCTGCAATAGGTACGATCCCAGTGTTGTTTTGGCTCGCAATCTCAGGCCGTTTACCTTTACTGAGAAGTAAATTCCTCAATTTCCCAAGAAAACATAACGTGAAATGATTATTGTTATTTCTGAAAAGCTACGAGAGCGCCATTAATGCCGCACGCTTAAACGCGCTACGCATCAGTCAATGTACCTGGGAATACAATGCATTTGGGAGTTGCTATGAAGACAGGTTTTGAACTACTGAATGATCCGTTTTTGAACAAGGGAACCGCATTTACGCAGGAGGAGCGACAGAAATATGGCCTGGTAGGCCTTCTTCCTCCAAACATCCAGACCATCGAGGAGCAGGCAGAACAGGCATACGTACTCTTCCAACAGTACCCTGACCTCGAGACTAAGCGTCACTACCTGATGAGGCTTTTCTCCGAAAACCGCACGCTGTTCTACAACCTGTTCTCAAAGCACATAGAAGAGTTCATGCCTATCGTCTACGATCCAACCATCGCGCCTGACATTGAGCAGTACTCCCAGCGCTACGTTGACTCGCAGTATGCATGCTTCCTGTCCGCCGATCACCCTGAGGACCTTGAAACCTCGCTGAAGAACGCAGCTGCAGGTAGAGACATCGATCTGATTGTTGTCACCGATGCAGAGGCCATTCTGGGTATCGGCGACTGGGGTACCAACGGTGTCGAGATTTCCGTCGGTAAGCTCATGGTTTACACCGCCGCAGCTGGCGTTGATCCAAACCGTATCATGCCTGTTGTCATCGACGCCGGCACCAACCGCCAGGAACTGCTCGATGACCCACTGTACCTGGGTGAGCGCCACAAGCGTGTCGACGAGGACCGCTACAACGCCTTCATTGACAACTTCGTGACCACCGTCGAGAAGCTCTTCCCTAACCTCTACCTGCACTTTGAGGACTTCGGCCGCTCACACGCCGCAGCAATCCTGGACCGCTACAAGAACACCTACCCTGTCTTCAACGACGACGTCGAGGGTACCGGCATTGTTACCCTCGCAGGCATCCTCGGTGGCCTCAACATTTCTGGCGAGAAACTCGTCGACCAGGTATATCTCTGCTTTGGTGCAGGAACTGCTGGTTGCGGTATTGCTGAGCGTGTGCTGCAGGAGTTTGTGGACCAGGGAATGGATCGCGAAGAGGCCCGCAAGCGTTTCTACCTGGTAGATCGCCAAGGCCTGCTCTTCGACGACATGGACAACCTCCCCCCACAGCAGAAGCCATTTGCTCGCAAGCGTTCTGAGTTTACAAACGCTGATGAGCTCACTAACCTGGCTGCCGTTGTAAAGACGGTCCACCCAACAATTATGGTTGGTACCTCTACTGTTCACGGAGCCTTCACCGAGGAAATCATTCGCGAAATGGCTGCTCATTGTGAGCGCCCCATGGTCTTCCCTCTGTCCAACCCAACTAAGCTTGCGGAGGCAACCGCCCAGGACCTGCTTACCTGGACTGATGGTCGCGCACTTGTGGCCTGCGGCGTTCCATCCGATGACGTGGAGCTGAACGGTGTAACCTACCAGATTGGCCAGGCCAACAACGCTCTGATCTACCCTGGCCTTGGCCTGGGTGTTCTTGCATCAAAGGCTCGCCTGCTCACGGACCAGATGATTTCCCTGGCAGCTCACTCGCTTGGCGGAATCGTCGACACCACAAAGACTGGAGCTGCAATTCTTCCTCCAGTCTCCAAGATTACCGAGTTCTCCGAGCGTATTGCCGTCGGCGTTGCAGAGGAAGCAATCAAGCAGGGCTTGAACCGCGAGCCAATCGCCGATGCAAAAGAGGCAGTTGACGCCCTCAAGTGGTTCCCTGTCTACAAAGAGCTCTAAAACTCGGTGCGGGATTTTACCCGACGCGGAACTCCGCTACGTGCGAAACTTTGCCGGCGCGGAATTTGGCAAGAAGGTCAATTTAACAGCACTTTTACGCACAACAAAGCCTCTTCTCAATGGCGAGAAGAGGCTTCTTTCTTGTGAGTTTTTGCAGCACCCTGCCCCGGCGCCACGTTGGTCCTGCGGTGCACTGACCTAGCAGAGCCTTAGTCTAGCAGCACACCTTCAACTGCAGAGGCAGAGCCGTCGAGGACGTTACACTTTTGGATCTGGTGAACAAACCAAGTACGGAATGCCTTTTGGTCGACGCCCACGCATACGGTTGCATTGGGTTTCTCGCCAAGATATCCGGCCAGGTCAACAACGGTACAGCCGCTTGTCAGAGCGCCGTTGCACTCAACATCCACAAACACATCTTTGGTCTCGAACATCTGAGGCGCCAGCAGGTAGGCCACGGCCGTTGGGTCGTACATGCTGAAGCCCTCCTCCTGGTAGTGAACGCGATAGTTGAGCAGCAGCTTGACCAGCATGTCGCCGCTCTTGCCAGAGTTCTGGATGTTCTCGATGTCCTCGGGCATGACGCGAGCGGCGTCGCCCACCTCAAGGCCAACCATGGCCACGTGAACGCCGGATGCGAAAACAATTTTTGCTGCCTCGGGGTCAACACCCACGTTAAACTCGGACATGACGCCAAGGTTTCCGCGGGTCAGAGCACCGCCCATCATAACAATGCGCTCGATATGCTCTTCGACCTGTGGATATGCTTTCAGCAGCAGTGCAATGTTAGTCAGAGGACCAAGCGTCACCAGCGTGGTTTTCTCGCCAGCCGAAGCGCCCTCCATGATGACACGATATTGTGCTTCAAGTGCGGTTTCTTCGAGCAGACAGTCCGGCTGAATGCCGTCAAATTCGTAGCCCCTCATTCCGGAGGCGCCGTGGACGTCGCTTGCGTCCATCGGTTTTCTGAGCAAAGGCTCGGCAGCACCACGCGCAACAGGCACATGCTGATTCCAGAATTTGAGCAACTTAAGAGCGTTATTGGTGACGTTCTCGATGCCAACGTTTCCGCTCACGGTAGTAATAAGCTTGATATCCAGCGCCTTTGCGGCCAGGGCAAAACCCAGCGCAATGGCGTCGTCAATGCCAGGATCGGTGTCAATGATGACGCGCGTCTTAGTTGAAAGCGTTGCCATAAGTCTCCTTTGTGCGATTGAACTGCGTGTACGTTACGTTTGAGCTGCGTATAGACTGCGTTTGGACTTGGTTGGAGCCATTTGAACTGCGTGTAAGCTGCAAATTATGGAGCAATAATCACTGCAATTTTAACCTAAAACTCAACTACCTGCTGATACGTTGGAATTGATTGCTGGGCGCCAACCTTAGTGGTGGCAAGCGCCGCGGCCTTTGCAGCCACATCAAGCGCCTGCTTGATATCGTGCCCCTCTAGCTGGCCCGATGCCTGGAACGCAGCAAGCGTACCCATAAACGTGTCGCCCGCACAGGTAGTGTCCACGGTGTCCACGCGGTAACATTCCTGCTGGTACACGCCGTGTGAGTCGGCAGCAATGGAACCCTTGGAACCCAACGTCAACACCGCAGTTGCCACGCCACTTGCAAGCACCTTCTGCACTGCAGCCTCGGGATCTGCCAGCGGGCTGATCTTGCCCTCGCCAAACAGGTCCGCAAATTCAATCTCGTTCAGGCAAAGCACGTCCACGCTGGCGAGAAGACCGGTGGTCATGGTAGCCGATGGCGATGGGTTCACCATCGTATAGAGTCCCAGCTCATGTGCGTATCTGATAAGCTCAAACGTGTTCGACAACTCGCACTCAAACTGCGTCAAGAACACGTCACCTGGCTCCGCAATACGATCGAGCACCGCTTTTACGTCGTCGGCTGTGCGTACGTGATTTGCACCGTGGTCCAAAATGATACGGTTATCGCCGCCAACGCGCACGATCACAGCAACACCAGTGGAGACTCCAGACAGCTCATCTACCTGCTCTGCATTGACTCCGTAGTCAATAAGCGACTGCTTGAGATCTTGTCCAAACGAGTCAGCGCCAACCGCACCAATCATGTGAACGTCCGCACCCATTCGAGCTGCAGCAACAGCCTGATTAGCGCCCTTTCCACCTGGGCTGGTGACAAGGTTTTTGCCTCCAATAGTCTCGCCTTGCTGAGGCATCTTATCTGCCTCGATGGAGATGTCCATGTTCAGGCTGCCAAATACAATCACTTTGCCCATGAGATGCTCCTTCTTAGCAAGAGTGCAGCAGTTCGGAGTTTTGTCGTCCTGCTTATCGTTTCTTCTCTGCGTTACTACTCGACAGGGTTTCTCGCCATATCGCGGCAAATAAATACGCAGATTAAACACGTTATTTATAAGATATATAGTAATAGGTTGACCAAAGTCGTCAACCCAACTACTCTTAGAGATGTCTGAATAGACGTGACGTCCGTCCATCGCAAGATGCCCCGCTTTACTGGACGTCCCTTGCAGAACTCCAATATAAGGAGGTGCTTTATATGCCTAGTCGAAGTAGCAGCTTACGTCTGACAGCAGATGCTGACCCTGTTCATTTATGTGTGACGGATATAAAGAAACCTCTTATTCAAAAGTTTTAATTTTTACTGCACCGCAAGCCTATAGGGATATAAATTTGCAGGTTTATATAGCAATCCTGTAGATATATGAATCTATGTGCCCGGTTTCGGATCATCCGGTTTCAAGTCCCGCACATAACAGAACGCTTTCAGTTTGCGTCATACACCAACCAGTTAGTCATTCGTTTTCACTAATCATCGGAGGTGCACATGGCAATCATGAAGCGCACAACTCAAACAAAGACAGCCCAAACAAAGACAGCTCAAACCACCTCGGGAGAGCTCGGACAGTCATTGACCTTTGCCGCAACTCACTCGGTAAAGAGCGTCTGTAGAAAGTTCCATACCACCCCGGACGGCCTTGCTATTGACATTGCGCAGGCAAAATACGACCTCGACGGTCCAAACGTTATCACCAGCGCCGCCGAAGAGCCCTTTATCATCCGCCTGCTCAAAAGCTTTGCAAGCCCCTTTACCTTCATTTTGATTGCCCTCGCAGGCATTTCTTACGTCACTAACGTGGCCCTTGCCGCAGATGGCGAGAAGGACCCCTCAACCGTCGTCATCATCACTGCAATGGTGCTTATCTCCGGCATTATCGACTTTGTCCAGAGTTCCAAGGGAGCCTCGGCAGCGGCCGCGCTCTCCAAAATGGTGACCTCAACTACAAGAGTTATCCGTCGTCCTATCGATTTTGATGACATGGGTGTGGACCAGGTCGTCGAGCAGAGCGTAGACCAGGGATCGGATGACTCCGCAGATGCCACTGTAAATGCCGCCATGGACTTCGAGGATGAATACGCCGCAGATGAAGCCGCCGACGTTGTCGAAGACGCCGCCGACGAGGCCGAAGCTCCTGAAGAGCCCAAACTTGCTTCAGCGCTGGGAGAAGAAATCCCCTTTGAACAGGTAGTTATTGGCGACATCATCCGCCTTGCCTCGGGCGACATGATCCCCGCGGACTGTCGCGTTCTGGACGCCAAGGACCTCTTTGTCAACGAAACCGCGCTCACCGGAGAATCAGAGCCTGTCGAGAAAACCGCTGGTGTAGTACACGCTCGCCGTCGCGCAGATGGAACGCGCTATCCCCTCTCGCTCTCTGAGTGCACAAACCTGCTGTTTGCAGGCACTACGGTTCAGTCCGGAAGTGCCACGGTAGTGGTAGTTGCAACCGGCAATAAATCCTACGTGGGTACCATGTCTGAGCTGCTTCAGCAGCCTTCTGGCGAGACCAGCTTTGACGAGGGTCTCAAGTCCGTCTCCAAGGTACTTGTCTCATTTATGCTGATCATGTGCCCTATTGTGTTTTTTGCAAACGGTTTCCTCAAGGGTGACTGGTTTGACGCGTTGCTCTTCAGCGTTTCTGTTGCCGTTGGCATTACCCCTCAGATGCTGCCTGTTATTGTGACCACTTGCCTTTCTCGCGGTGGAACGCAAATGGCCAAGCAGGACGTTATTGTTAAGAATCCGGCCGCAATCCAAAACCTGGGTGCCATGGACATCCTGTGCACCGACAAAACCGGTACCATCACCGCAGACGAGGTTGTGCTTGAGCGTCACCTCAACATTCTGGGTGAAGAGGATCCTCGCGTGCTCCGTCACGCGTATCTGAACAGTTACTTCCAGACCGGCCTTCGCAACCTCATTGACAACGCAATTATCAAGACTTCCAACGACGAACTGCCCACTAACCTGCTGAGCATTGAGTACGAGAAAATCGACGAGGTCCCGTTTGACTTTGAGCGTCGCCGCATGAGCGTTGTGGTGAGAAACACAAAAAATGACAAGACGCAGATGATCACCAAGGGCGCCGTTGAGGAAGTCCTCAACGCATGCTCCTTTGTTGACCTGGACTCTGAAATCAAACCGCTGACTTCTGCTCAACGCAAGAACGTTATGGACCGCGTCTACCAGCTCAATCAGGAAGGCATGCGCGTGGTTGGCGTTGCTCAGAAAAGTGACCCTCGTGGCGTCGGCGAGTTTGGTGTAGACGATGAGCGCGACATGGTGCTCATTGGCTACCTGGCCTTTTTGGACCCACCAAAAGAAAGCGCTCGCGAGGCAATTGCCAAGCTCAACCAGAGAGGCGTGCAGGTCAAAGTACTTACCGGCGATAACGAAGGCGTTGCTGCTGCCGTTTGCAAAAAAGTGGGCATTCACGTTGACGAGCTCTTGCTTGGTAGCGACGTAGAAAACCTAAATGATGAGCAGCTCAAAGAGCGTGTCGAGAAGACCCAGCTCTTTGCAAAGCTCTCCCCTATGCAAAAGGCTCGTGTTGTCTCTGCACTCAGGTCCAACAACCACGTGGTCGGCTTCATGGGAGATGGCATTAACGACGCTGCGGCCATGCGCTCCTCCGACGTAGGAATCTCCGTCGATACTGCCGTTGACGTGGCAAAAGAGTCCGCAGACATCATCTTGCTGCAGAAGGATCTGCTGGTACTTGAGCACGGTGTTGAAGAAGGTCGCAGAACCTACGGCAACACCATCAAGTACATCAAAGCAACCGCAAGCTCCAACTTTGGTAACGTGCTGTCCGTTTTGGTGGCCAGCTTCTTCCTGCCGTTCTTGCCTATGAGCGCACTTCAGCTGCTACTCTTAGGTCTTGCATATACCGTTACCTGCATCGCAATTCCTTGGGACAACGTTGACGATTCGTTCCTCTCAAGCCCTCGCTCTTGGGATGCACATTCAATTACAAACTTTATGCTTTGGATTGGACCTATCAGTTCAATCTTTGATGTGCTGACCTTTGCCCTCATGTTCTTTGTAGTCTCTCCCGCACTTGCCGGAGGAACCTGGGCAGAACTTGCTGCAGCTGGAAACATCGCTGCTCAAGCACTCTTTATTCTGTCTTTCCAAACAGGCTGGTTCATCGCATCCATGTGGACCCAGACCTTTGTTCTCCACGCGCTCAGAACCAATAAGATTCCGTTTATTCAGAGCATGCCATCGGCATCGTTGCTTGCTCTAACCTCTGCGGGAATCATTGTGGTCAGTGCTCTTCCGTATCTGTCGGTGTTCGCCCAGCCCTTGAGTCTTGTTGCGCTACCTTTATCATTCTTTGGATGGCTAACTGCACTCATGAGCGGGTATATGGTTCTTATCACCATAATTAAGAGCCTCTACGTCAAGCGATTTGGCTCGCTGCTTTAGCCTTGCTCCAGGAAGGACCACGATGGACGTAAAAGAAGCTATGGACCAGCGCATATCTCTGCGCGCGTACGACCAAAAGCCTATTGAGCAAGAGAAACTTTCTCAGCTCCAGGAAGCCATTGACGTCGCAAATGCCCAGATGGCAGAGGTAGCGCCTGATCACCCCGCAATCCTTACCATCGAGGGTCCTCACCTTGAGGACGGCACTTCCGTTCACATGAAGAACAGGTCTATTGTTGGTCCCATTTACCACTACGTAGCAGGTTATTGTGAAGACGCAATTGCCCGTGAACTCATCGGCTACTATGGCGAGAAGATCGTTCTTCTCGCCACCCAGCTGGGCATTGGTTCATGCTGGATTGCCGAGACCATGGACTGGAAGACCCTGGCTCGCGACGAGTACAACGGCCTTAAGCTGGGCATTATTATTTCTATCGGATACGCTCCGGAGAAGATTCCGCTCAAGCAGGAGGGCATTCGTACCGCAATTCGTCTGCGTACCAAAAAGCCTGCGCAGATTATGACGGCAGACGGTACTCCAACTGAGCCGGAGCAGATGCCCGAGTGGTTTAACCTCGGCATTAATGCGGTTTTGGCATGCCCAACCGCCATCAACAAGCTGCCAGTTGTATTTGACCTGACAGATGGTGCGGTAAGCGCATCTATGCCTAACCAGCGCCACCTCATCCAAGACTATGACCTGGGTATCTCCAAGCTGCACTTTGAGCTTGCCGCCGACCTCAAGGGTACGTGGGAGCTTGGACAGCCTGGTCGCTTTATCGTTTCTGAGTAGCCTTCCGCACATAGCGCCTCCCAGCTCACAAACGTCATGTTCCCGAGTGTCGCATTCCTGGACAACGATCCCGGTTCACCGCACCTCCCAGCTCACCGCCGTCCAACAGCGTACCTCCAGCTCACCAGAGCACCACCAACAAGAAAGGACCACGTATGGCCTGTTCCGCACAACACGTTGCAAACAAAGTTCTCTCGTCCTACCAGTGGAGACTTGCAACTAAGAAGTTCGACCCAACCAAAAACGTCTCTGACGAGGACCTTGAGGTAATCCTTGAGGCTGGTCGTTTGGCACCAAGTTCCTACGGTTTGGAGCCTTGGCGCTTCCTGGTTGTTAATCTGCGAGAGGATCAGGCCTCTGAGCAGTCACTTCGCCTTAAAGAGAAACTTTACGAGCCATGCTATGGTGCTCGCGCATCCCTTAACGGCGCTCACTACCTGGTTATTCTTCTTGCTCGCAAGAACGTCAATGCAGAGTCTGCTTACGTCAAGCACATGATGCACGACATCAAGCAGCTTCCTGCAGACTTTGAACCAACCTATGCGGCTGCTTTCAAAAACTTCCAGGAGAACATGTTTAACCTGGTAGGTAACGAACGCGCCACCTTTGACTGGGCTTGCAAGCAGACCTACATTGCGCTTTCGAACATGCTCACTATGGCCGCTATGATTGGTGTTGATAGCTGTCCAATCGAGGGCTTCAACCGCGAGGCTGTCGATAAGATTTTGGAAGAAGAGGGTCTTCTCGACGGCGGCCAGTACAACGACTTTGGCGTTTCCTGCATGCTTAGCCTGGGCTATCGTGATATGGATCCTGTCCAGAAGCGTCGCCAGCCAGCCGAGGATGTTATCGTCAGGTTGTAAAGGCTGTAAGTGTCATTACCTTTTAAGCTGCCTCCTATTTCCCGACACCGAGGAAATGGGAGGTAGTCTGTTTAGCAGGCAATTCTTTGTTGAGTGGGAAAGTCTTTGCTATTTAGGAAGCTTATTGTTCGTGCGAAACACGGTTGCACATAGTTTGGTCGCATGCCATTTTGGCGCCAACTGGCCTTTTTGGTGCGAAATGACTTTCTCTGATCCAAAAATGGCCCATTTCAGTGCGAAGTGGTAAAAAATGCGTTTAGTTGGGGTATACAGGATTGACAAACTTCTATGCAAGCGTTTTACCAGCTCTTTTAATTGGACGAATTTTTCATGTGCATTCACATTATTTCTGAACTGCTTAAACGTAAATGCCAAAATGATAAAATCAAAAATTTATTTCCAACTAAACGGGTTTTTTACCCAAAACAGTACCCTCTAAATGACATATCAATTTTTTGATTAGTTTTTGTGAATATTAGGCAGTCTTTATGCACGTCGAGGTGTCCTCGTGCACCTCGTGCACCTCGTGCACCTCGAGCGCCCGCGTGCGCCTCGTGCACCCCGTGCGACCAACGCGCTCTGGCGCGCCATACTTGCCACCGCGTAACCACGGCGCATATGGCGCGCTCGCACGAGCAACTCAACTAGCAGAAAGCGGCTAATTACCTGCGGATAAACCTAAAGCCGCGGCCAGAGTGGATGTACGGCAAGAAAGCGTGATCTTCTTCGCAGATACTTCCTGCAACGTTGTCACGAACATCAAGCTTCAAAAGACCGCGAGCAATCGAAAGCTCGCCCGAATAACGGCCATATGCCTTGCTACTTACCAAGATAACGCCAGTTGCGACAGTTTCCCAGGTAGAAGGCTTTGCGTCGTAAACGGGAGCGTCTTTCCACAGCCTGGACTCCTGCGAGCGGATAATATACGAGCTGGAATCAGGTCGATCGGTCTGAAGTCTATCGTACAGATACTCAAAATCAGGCTTGAGCTCTGTCTTTAGCTCAATGCAGTTTTGCTCAAGCTGACCAATGCGCTTCCACGTAGCCTCAGTAACGTCTGGGTCGCCGATAAGCACCACGTCAGAGTCAGCGTCGTAGAGAGCAAGCATCGCCTGAATAAGCGCATCGCCCGAAAGTCCACGGTGTTCCTCGACAGTTGGCAACCCCTCATAGAGAGGACCGCGGAAAATCTCGCCAGGAACAAACGAGAAAATCTGGAATCCAAGCGCCGAAAGGCGTGCGTTAATCTGTGCGACGCGCTCCAGCGAAAGGCCCGTGTAGCTCTTGGGATAGTAATTGTGGCAGGCGGCAAAACGGGTGAAGTCGGCACCAGCTGCTCGCCATGCGGAAATGTCGTCCTTAGTGATAGTTGAAGCGTTAAAAACTACGTGGAACTTGCGAGAAAGCTCTACGGTCTCCGCCGCGTCAAACCCAAAGTCAAGACGCACATACGTAATGCCCAGCTCCGCAAGCTCGTCAAACTTCTGAACGCCAAGTTTGGAAAGAGTAGCAGGAGAAACATCAGCAATGAGGTTAATCTCCGCCTTCCTGCAAAGCTCCAAAAGCCTACGAACCTCAGTGCGATAATCAATTCCCTCTTCCTCGGGAATCTGGAGAGAAGTAAAGGCGTAGTGGCATCCGGCTGCCTGCGCTTTTGCTACAACCTCAGCATTAGCTTCATATCCACTGGCAAAATACAGTGAAATTCCGGTGCGCATAAATCCTCCAAGTAAATTGCAAACGCTTCTAGAAGACGGGTTTCTCGTCAGGCGAGAAGACCGACGGGCATCCGGTCGGGCGCCAGTCGAGTGCCGGTCGGGTGGCCGGTCGAGTGCCGGGCGAGAAAAAATCCCTCTTCCTAGGATACCTAAGAAGAGGGATAAACGTTTCTAAAACGTGTGGTTTTTACTCGCCGAAGACGTCGTTAATACGATCCTCGTCAACGCCGAAGAACCAAGTAAGTGCAAAGCCTGCAGCGTAAGCAAGAAGCATTGCAAGCAGGTAGAAGACCTGGTTACCAGGCTGGACAATCAGCAAACCAAAGAGGCCGGAGACGCCCTGGGAAACGGTACCAAGGTGGAAGAGGTAAGCAACTACGGAGCCAATACCGGAGCCAAGGCATGCGGTGATGAATGGCTTACCAAGAGGCAGGGTAACTGCGTACATAAGAGGCTCGCCGATGCCGAGCATACCAACTGGGATGGACTCGGTCAGGTACTTCTTGACGCGCTTGTTCTTGGTCTTGAAGAGGATTGCAAGACCAGCACCAACCTGGCCGCCGCCTGCCATCATCAGCAGAGGAAGCAGGTAGTTGATACCCTGAGTTGGGCCCTCTGGGTTGTTAAGCATAACGTGGATTGGGGTAAGTGCCTGGTGAAGACCAACGGAAACCAATGGCAGGAAGGTAGAACCAAGCAGGTAAGCACCAAAGACGCCAAGCTTGTCATAGAAGAACTGAAGGACAAAGAAGATTGCCTGAGTGAGCCATGCGCCTGCAGGCTGAAGAATCAGGACAGAACCAATAACACCGATGATAACGGTGCAAAGTGGAGTCAGGAAGGTGTCAAGAACGCTTGGCATAACCTTGTGCAGGTTCTTCTCCAGGAATGCGAAGAAGATTGCGCAGATGATTGCACCAATCATGCCGCCTGCTGCTGCGTTGAACAGATCAGAAGAAGCGACGATAAATGCGCCCTCCTTGAAAGCAACAGTTGGGAGGCTGAATGGAAGGTGAACCAGACGAGTTGCAACGCCGTCAACAGTCTTGGAAGCAAGAAGAGGCATACCAGCGTTAGCAATGGAGAGAGCACCGGCCATAGCACCAAGAACGCGAGAACCGCCAAACTCCTTGGCAGCATTCTCGCCAGCGAGAACTGGCAGGTAAGCGAAAAGTGCCCAACCCATGGTCCAGATAGCTGCGAACCACCACTCGTTAGCATAAGCCTTACCAGTGGAGAAGTTGATAACGTTGATGATACCGTTGATCAGACCTGCAGAAATGATGCCAGGAAGCAGTGGAACAAAGATGTTAGCAATCTTCTTGAGGAAGCGCTGAACAGGCTTGTTCTCGTACTTAGCCTTCTGAGCTGCCTTGTTGTCCTTAGCTGCGGAAACAACGTCGTCCTCAGATGCGTCACCAGCAGCAACGCCGGTAAGCTTGGAGAACTCAACAATAACCTTGTTGACAACGCCAGGACCAAGAACAACCTCAAGGTACTCTGCATCCTCGACCAGACCCATAACACCGTCGATAGCCTTGATGGCCTCGGAGTCAACCTTTGAAGGATCTGCGGTCTTAATGCGGAGCCTGGTCATGCAGACCATGTTGCTCTGAACATTTTCTTTGCCACCGACGGCAGCAAGAATCTGTTCTGAAAGCTTGGTGTAATCCATACTTTCCTTCTTTCTCTCGTTGCGATGTTGCAACAAATACTTATCAAGAATACATAAAAAATGAACTTGGCGGTATAACAATCCATACCTGTGGTTCATTGTTTCATGTTTTGACCTAATTTGAACGCCTCGTTACTGCAGGTAAATTGAGCGTTTTTCAAAACTTACCGTACGCTTAAGCGTCATGCTGATACCACTGACCGATGCAGTTGAAACAAAATGCTCACGCGTGTGTCATTTGTTACAACTGCGGTTACTGCAGTGCACCTCTGACATGACCATGAGCTGCCTCAAGCTTAGCTTTAGCCTCGTCAACAGGCATCTGAGTCAGCAGCATAACAATAGCAAGCTTTGCGTTACCGTCAGCCTGCTCAAGCGCCTGAGCTGCCTCTTCGCGGGTGCAACCAGTTGCTGCCATGGTAATGTTCTGTGCACGAACTACCAGCTTCTTGTTGGTCTGCTGCACGTCAACCATAAGATTCTGATATGCCTTGCCCACGCCAACCATAGAACCGGTTGAAATCATGTTCAGAATCATCTTCTGAGCGGTACCAGACTTAAGGCGTGTGGAACCTGTAAGAACCTCAGGGCCACAGGAAGGCTCAATAGCAAGCTCTGCCTCTTTGCCCACTTCAGAACCCTTATTGCAGGCAATAGCAACAGTCTTGCAGCCCAGAGAACGAGCATAGCGCAGTCCGCCAATAACGTAAGGTGTGCGACCACTAGCTGCAATTCCAATAGCAATGTCGTTCTTGTTCAGGCCAATCTTCTTGAACTCTTCTTCGCAAAGCTCAAGAGAATCTTCCGCGCCTTCAACTGCACGTACAAAGGCCTTCTCGCCACCGGCGATAAGACCAACAACCACGTCAGGAGAAACGCCAAAAGTAGGCGGACACTCAACTGCGTCCAAAACGCCCAGGCGGCCAGAAGTTCCCGCGCCAAAGTAGACGATTCTGCCGCCAGCCTCAAGCGAGGAAACAGCCCACTCGATTGCCTGTGCAACCTGTGGAAGCACCTCTTTTACGCCAGCTACCACGTTGAGATCTTCCTGGTTCATAACGCTGACCAGCTCAAGCGGGGTCATCTGATCCAGGTCCATGGTGTTGGGGTTTCTTGTCTCGGTGACAAGTTTTGTCAAATCAATCACGTTTCCACCTTCTGTGTTGTGATTTTTACGCAATATTACGCAATAACATCGTTGGCTGTACCAGGCAAATCTTGGTCAGAAGAAAGCGTGTTAACGCGTTCAGCTGAATCCAACTTGCCAATATAGTTTGTCGAGAAACGCTTAACGCTCTTCTCGTAATTTCTATTTACATAAGCTGCAAAGAGCGCATCTACAACGTTGAGCTGGGCAATTCTTGAAGACATGGCGCCGCTTCTCATAATGTGCTCAGTCTCTGCAACGCCCAAAACGTAGTCGGAGCGGTGAATCAATTCTGAGTCAATGCCACCGCGGGTGATAGAGACTACTTTGGCACCGTTTGCCTTTGCAATCCAGGCACACTCAATGGCTTCTCGCGTAAGGCCTGAGTAGCTAACCACAATAGCAAGATCTTCTCGCCCCATGTTTTTGGCGTAGAGCATCTGAGAGTGGTAATCGTCGCTCAAGTTGCAGTTAATGTTAAGGCGCATAAGCTTGAGCTGCAGGTCTCTTGCAACCAGAAGCGAAGCTCCCATGCCAAAGAGGCAGATGGAATGGGCCTGCATCATGAGTGAAACAACTGAGTCAACAACCTGAGCGTCAAGCAATTGCCTGGTAAGCTCCAGCGAAGAAATGTTCTTTGCCGTAACTTTTTCGATGATCACATCAGTAGTGTCACCTGCGATAACGCCACCAACAGCAATATCGTTGCTTTTATTGCTTACCGCCAGCTCATAAATGAGCGCCTGCTGGAACTCTTTATAGCCACCGCAGCCAAGCTTTTTGCAGAGCCTGACAACCGTTGATGCAGATGTATACGTTTGAGCTGCTAGTTTATGGATTGATTGACCAACTGCCGCCTCTGGATCCGACAGAATATAGTCGACAATATCGCGTTCAGCTGAACTAGCATCCTTGCGATACTCTTCCAGACGTAGACGAACACCTCTCACGCAATCACCTCCGGCTGTCCAGTTGACTAAAACGTTTGACTATATTGTTTCACGATGCCATAAAAATTTCATCTGTAAAGTAGGCAGTGCCGTAAACGGTAGTATTGCGTGCGCAAGTGTAAGCGCGCTCCATGTGCGTTGCATGCACGACTGCTCATGTTTTCCCAGCGTAATGCAGGGACAATTGTCGCAAAAACTGAGCCTTAATTTGGGTACGTTACTATCACTTCATAAAAACTTTTACTACCGAGTAGACATTTGACCACGTAAATCCTGATTAAAATATTTCATCTTTGCCTAAAAAATTCAAATTTAGATACCATTGACAGCTTTTTTGATACCACTCGCAGTACGTTAACGTACCCATTATTTCATCTTGGACAAACTAGCTGCAATTTTGATGAAACGCACGTCATCATAAGCGCAAATTATCTCAGCCAATTGAGATAGCAGGTGTTTCACCTAAGGCAAAACCGAAGGAGACGATATGCGCGCCAACGAAGATTTGCACCAGAATCAAAACGCTCACTCTGAGCACTCATCTAACGCAGGCTCCCCTGCTGGACAGACCAGAAGACAATTTCTGAGCAGAAGTGCTCTTGGTCTAGCCGCTCTAGCAGGTCTTGGCCTTACCGCCTGCCAGACAAAGGGTGGCGCAACTGCTGCTAAGGGAACCGCAAAGAAAGTTGACTCCGTAGACGGAACCTTCCAGTACGAGAAGGTCTTCCCTGTTCTAAACGACAACGAGGCATTTGACGACTCTCTTGTTACCAACCAGCTCAACAGCTTTGTTTGCTTTGCTGGTCAGGGCACCGTCTATGTAAAGAGCTCCGAGCCTCAGAGCTTTGCGCTCTTTGTAAACGGTCACCAGGTTCCAACCGACAAGCTTGACGGCTCTTCCTGGAACCAGATTGACATCTCTGACGTAACCGTCAACGGCGATAACCGCCTGCAGGTCAGCACCGTTAAAGAGACTCAGGCAACCTTTGAGGTCAAGATTGGCTACCCAACCCTTATTGACGGCACCAAGGATTACGCTGACAACGACAACTTCAAGCTGATTGACCAGATTATCAACGCAGAGATTGCCAACGGCTTTACCTCTGCTCAGCTGGTTGTTACCAGGTACGGCAAGATTATCAAGAAGACTAACTACGGCAACGTCAATTCTTACAACAAGGACGGCTCTCGCATCAAAGACGGCAAGGCTGTTGACGACAACACCCTCTACGACCTGGCTTCTAACACAAAGATGTATGCCACTAACCTGGCAATTGAGAAGCTGGTTACCGACGGTCAGCTGGACGTTTCCAAGAAGGTTCAGGAGTACATTCCAGACTTCAAGGACCAGGAAGGCGATAAGATCCTGGGCAAGAACGAACTTACCGTTCGTGAAATCCTAGAGCACCAGGCTGGATTCCCACCAGATCCTCAGTACCACAACCGCAACTACAACCCAGAGAAGCCTGACGATCCTCAGCCAAACGCTAACCAGAAGCTGTACTCTCAGAATCGCGACGAGATTCTGCAGAAGATTATCGAGACTCCTTTGCAATACGTCCCAGGTACCAAGACTGCCTATTCCGACGTAGACTACATGCTTCTTGGTTTTATCATCGAGAAGATCACCAATAAGCGCCTTGACCAGTACGTTAAGGAAGCTCTTTATGAGCCACTGGGACTCAAGAACGTCACGTTCAACCCACTGGACAACGGCTTCAAGGCTGACGGAATCGCAGCTACCGAGCTTAACGGCAACACTCGCGACGGCCTGATTACCTTTGACAACATGCGTACCGACACCATTCAGGGTACGGTCCATGACGAGAAGGCCTACTATGCAATGGGTGGCATCTCTGGTCATGCTGGTCTGTTTGCCAACGCTTCCGACCTGGCCGTTCTTGTCCAGACCGTTATGAACCGTGGTGGCTACGGCAACACCATGCTCTTCAACGAGGACGTTCACGACCAGTTCATCAAGCCAAAGGACACCAGCGTCACCTACGGTTTGGGCTGGAGGCGTAAGGGTCACATTGGCTACCAGTGGGCCTTCTCGCCAATTGCAAACGCTGCAACCGTTGGCCACACCGGCTGGACCGGCACACTTACCGTCATCGATGTCTACAACAACACCAGCTTGGTGCTGCTCACTAACACCAAGAACTCGCCTGTCATTGACAACAAGGTCAATCCTAACGACTTTGTGGGCAACCACTTCCTGACCGGCGGCTACGGAGTTGTTTCTACGCTGGCATTTGATGGACTTGACGACGCAAACGCCGAGGGCAACAACGCCAAGCTCATGGATATGGTCATTGCCAAGTACAAGCTCATTCAGGCCGAGGCAGATTATCAGACTGACCCCGATAAGGCTTCACTGAAGGCATTGCTTGAGGTCTGCGACCAGAGGAAAGACTCCAAGGTTATCAAGGACTTCCAGGCAAGCGATCTGTACAAGACCATCTCGGAGTTTGTTGGTAAGTAAAGCTCGTGTAAACAAGCTGCGAAGCGGGAATAAACGCAGTACACGAACAAGGTACGATACACATCTTGTCTAGCAACGGCCCTCTCCTCCGTCTAGACACACCAAAGCCCGGATGCTATTGCGCGGCATCCGGGCTCTTTTTGTGCGCACGTGCGCGCACGCTGGGCTTTCGAGTGCGCGGGTTTCTCGGCAGGTACGCCGCGAGCCTGAAAAGTGCAAAGAATCTGTATTTGAGGCACAGATTCTTTGATGAAATCAGGCAAATCCACAGTTTCTTTTATGTATTTAGGCAAAAGTTACAGATTCTTTGCAGAAATCAGGCGCGCCATGCGATCGCGCGCATTGCGGGCGCGAGCTTGCGGTCGCAAGCTTGCGAGCACGTTCGCTAGGCGCAGCTTACAGTGCGGCGAGAAAATCCTCTGCTTGCTGGGCAATTGCCTCGTGAACCTCGGGCTCTGGCTCCCAAGTTCCCTCGGTCCAGGCGGTAACAGGAAGCGAGAAGCCATTGAACGGCTCGACCGGCTTGGTACGCAAGGCCAGGAACTGCTGCTTTACTACGGCGAGCGATCCTGCGACCTTGTTTCGGCCGCCAACACCACTTGCAGTGACAACCTTGCCAGCGATGGCAGTCTCGGACTTCTTCTCGTAATCGGAAGTGAGCGGACGGCTCAGCCAATCTAGGATGTTCTTAACGGTGCCGGGGATGCTGTAGTTGTACTCCGGGGTAAAGAGCCACACGCCGTCGGCGGCCATGACGGCATCTCTAACCTTCTGAACACCTTCAGGAGCTGGGAATTCCTCGTCCTGGTTGAGCAGAGGGACGTCCAAAACGTCAACGACCTCAATCTCCGCCTTGCCCTCCAGCGCCTTTGCTGCAACCTGGCTCAGCGTTTTGTTGAACGAGTTCTTACGACCGGAACCGATGATAAATACAATTTTCTTCATGAGCAGACCTCTCCGTGAATGCTGCGTGGATAAAAAATCATGCACGAGCAAACTCGCCCGTACATGATTTGTGTACCCAAATGTTAGCTCTCTAGTCGTATTTAGCGGCGGCCAGACGTATTCAACAGAATTCCAAGTTGCTCTTACCAACGGCCCAAGTCTTTCTTAACAAAAGGCCGAGAAATTCGTGCAGCTCTCAAGCACTTTTACCACTTGCTCAAGACCTGCAAGGTCTTCCTGGGTAAATCGAGCCACGTTAGGGCTATCAATATCCAGCACGCCAACTACCTGGTCATCCTTGAAGATAGGTACAACCACCTCGGAGTTAGATGCAGAGTCGCACGCGATGTGCCCAGGAAACTGGTGCACGTCCTCTACCAGCTGACTTGTCTTCGTTGCTGCAGCTGTACCGCACACTCCCCGTCCAAACGGAATGCGCACGCAGGCAACTTTGCCCTGGAACGGTCCCAGGCGCAGCTCGGGAGTGCGCAGCTCGTGGGCACCCGGCTCCGAACCCGCATCCGGCGCCGCGCCCGTCACCGTCGCAGGATCTACCAGGTAGAACCCCGCCCAGTTAATGTCGTCCAGAGCGTCCCACAAAAGAGCGGCAGCATTGGACAATACCGGCAGCCAGTGAGCATCAACCTCGGCAAGCGAGACAATCTGTTTTGCAAGTAAACCGTAGTCTGTCATGTTTACTTCTCTGGCAAAATCTCAATCCAGCAGCCATCAGGGTCTGCGATAAAGTAGAGACCCATCTTTGGGTTCTCTTTAACAATACAGCCCATCTCCTCGTGAAGCGCGTGGAACGCATCAAAATCGTCAACGCGGAAGGCAATGTGCGTGTCTTTTCCGCCGTTGTCATAAGGCTCCACCCAACCGCGGTTCCAGGTGAGCTCCAGCTCAAATGGGGACCAATCGTTTACCAAAAACGTATTGGTCCAAGAGCCGTCCTCTGGTCCCTTAACACGATCAACGCGGAATCCAAGAGCCTTCTTGTAAAACTCGACGGTCTTCTCGTTATCCAAAACATGAGTGCAGCGGTGAACAAAACGTGCCTGCATAAATCCTCCTTTGATATCGAGAAACCCCGCAACTAGACGGGGTTTCTCGCCATGTGAACTACGTGCTGGTAGTGAGCTTGCGAGCAGAAATCGCGCGCGGTCGCCGCACTCGGTTGCCGCGCCCGGCCGTGTGCTCGGTCGCGCTAGTTGAGCTCCTGCTCAAGCTGGTCAACAAGCTCGCCAAAGTACTTGAGCGCAGCGTTAACGGGGTCTGGAGTGGCCATGTCAACGCCAGCGCCGCGGAGCAGCTCAATTGGGGTCTTGGAGCAACCGCCGGACAGGTAGCCAATGTAGTCCTTGACCGCAGGCTCACCCTCAGAAAGGATGCGCTGCGACAGGGCAATAGCTGCCGAGAAACCAATGCAGTACTGGTAGACGTAGAAGTTGTAGTAGAAGTGAGGGATGCGCGACCACTCTAGCTTGATCTCTTCGTCCAGCTCAATGCCAGGTCCAAAGTACTCTGCGCAAAGCTTGCCGTAGCGCTCAGAGAGAACCTCGGCGTTCAGAGCCACACCGTCAGCGTTCATCTGGCTGATATCACGCTCAAACTCGGCAAACATGCACTGGCGATAGATGGTGCCACGGAAGCCCTCGAGGAAGTGGTTGAGGATGTACGCATGACGGGCAGGATTGGTCTCGTGCTCAAGCAGGTAGTGTGAGAGCAGCGCCTCGTTGCAGGTAGATGCAACCTCTGCAACAAAGATGGAGTAGTCAGAGTAGGTAATCTCCTGGTTGTGGGACGAGAAATACGTGTGCAGGGAGTGGCCCATCTCGTGAATGAGAGTGTAAACGTCGTCGAGGCCGCCCTGGAAGTTGAGGAGCATAACAGGGTTCATACCCTTGCCACCTGCGGAATAAGCACCGGAGCGCTTACCTGGGGTCTCATACACGTCAACCCAACGGCTCTCCAGGCCCTTTTTGACCAGGTTAACGTACTCCTCGCCCATAGGTGCCAGAGCCTTAACAATAAGGTCGCAAGCCTCCTCGTAGGTGAACTTCATGTCAACATCGTCAACAAGAGGAGTGTAGACGTCCCAGAAGTGCAGCTCATCCAAGCCCATGACGCGCTTGCGCAGGTCAACGTACTTGTAGAACGCTGGGAAATTCTGGTGAACAGCGTCAATCAGGTTGTTGTAAACCTCAACAGGAATCTCGTTCTCTGCAAGAGCGGCCTCAAGGGAGCTTGCATATTTTCTAGATGACGAGAAGAACTGCAGGTTCTTAACCTGGCTGGTCAGAATTGCAGCGGAGGTGTTACGGAACTCGCCAAAGCGGCTGTAAAGCTGCTTGAATGCGGACTCGCGCAGGACGCGGTCAGCATCCATCAGCAGAGGAACAAATGAACCGCTGGTCAGCTTATGAGTCTTGCCCTCAGAGTCAACTGCGTCGTCAAAGGTAAGATCTGCATCATCAAACATGGAGAAGATGTTGGTTGGCTGAACAGCCAGCTCTTCAGCACGTGCCAAAAGAGCCTCTTCCTCAGCAGAAAGGGTGTGCTCGCGCTGGTTCAAAATCTTGTTGAGCTTACGACGATAGAACTCAAGCGCTGGAACCTCTGCATAGAACTTCTCGACAGATTCTGCTGGAATTGCAAGAAGCTCTGCGGCAAACCAAGAAGTTGCCTCGCCAACCTGCGTATATACGCTGGTAGCGTTTGCGACGTATGCCTGATACTTGGCTACGCGGGTATCCTCGTCACTCTTGCGCTCGGCGTAGTTGATAATCTTGTAGAGCAGAAGAGTCATCTGGTCCTCAAGCTGCAGAAACTCCAGAAGAGCCTGTGCGGAGGTGGAAATCTTGCCCTTGAACGCAAGCAGCTTTGGGCAGTAAGCCTTGAGCTCCTCGAGCCCAGTCTCAAATGCCTCATCGCTAGGGAACATTGAGGACAGGTCCCACTTATATTTGCTGTCAATTTCTTCGCGAGACTCGTATGCCATGAGCCTTCCTTTCTTGACCGGGTCAGTATTTGCTGCTATTTAGTGTCCCACATACGCGCCAATTTCATGCTGATAACAGCAAAAAATGAACTCATTTGATACAAATCATCAAACGGATGTAAACCCTCACAACTCCATCTCTACCGTTCACGGAAAATGTCAGCTTTGGTGAACAAACTGTAAATCCGTGTGCCCAGCAGGGATATAATCGCAGGTGAACAACGGATGGAGGATTGTCGTGAAGATGCACCTCATTGAGCCCGACGCTTGTATTCAAAGCACACCTACCGTATTGCTGATTCATCCCATGCTCTCGTCTGCAGAGGGAATGAAAACAGTTCTTGTGAGCAACATGGGCGATGGCCTGCGCTATCTGGTCCCAGATCTTGCTGCTCACGGAGAGGAAGACGCAACGGAATATGTCTCAGCGTCCCAAGAAGCTGCGCAGATTCATGACTGGCTGCTGAAGCATGACATAACCCATCTCTCCCTGGGTTTTGGCGCGTCCCTAGGCGGCGTAGTTCTATCTGATCTCCTCAAGTTCCCTGATTTAGTCTTTGACCACCTCTTCTTTGAGGGAACAAGTTTCTGGACAGGAGGATTTCTTGCCTCTGCGATGGAATTTGTGCTCAAGAAGGTGTTTCTTGCCAAGCACCGCAAAGCCATTGCAGACCCCGAGTTATCCGTGCAAAAGATGGAACAACTTTACGGAAAAGTTGCAGCTAAACCTATGTCAGAGCACTTTATTGCGATGAGTGACCAAAGCATCCGGAACATCATTCACGACTGCAGCAAAGTTGACCTTCCCACCCTTAGCTCCGACGTACAACGCCACTGCATCTTCACGTATGGCGAGAAGGACTTTGACTTGAAACGCGCAAGGAAGGTTCTGCCTAAGGTGTATCCCGAGGCCACGTTAACTATCTGGCAAGGCTATGACCACTGCGAGCGCATGACCAGCGACTCGGCAGCGTATGGCCGGATGCTGAGAGAGTTTTTGGTTCGTAGCAAAACTTCTAAACTATAATTAGATAAATTAATTAAACCATTCTATCAGTATAAAGATTATTTAATGAGATAGAGTGAGCTGTGATCAAGTCTAGATTCAAAAGAGCTATTGAGAAGATTACAAAGCGAGGCATGAACTAAGCCATACCTCAGTAGCAAAACAGTAGAAGTGAGAACTTAGATGGTAATAGTTGATGGAAGAACCGATATAGAGAAGCTGAAAGAGCTGCTCGCAACAGGAACAGAATGCAATGAACTCGATTTCAAAGAGACACTTGACCTGACTAAAAAGAAAGATGAGCTAAATTTCGTTAAAGATGCTGTATCAATGTTCAATCGTTATCCAGGCGGATATATCGTTGTCGGAGCCACTAATGAGGGAGAGCCTTCAAAGCTTTGCAATGACTTCGACTGGAAGCAGTTTGACGGGGCTAGACTAACTGACAAGATTAGGTCTTATATCGACGCTCCTCTAACAGCCGTATCCGCTCTACATGAAATTGATGGGCACAAATATTGTATTGTTTGCCTGCTTAGTCCTAGCAATGGACTACCTACGCCCTTTAACAAGCTTGGCCAATACACTACTAAAGAAGGAAAGACAAAGGTCGTTTTTAAGCAAGGCGACATTATATGGCGTAATGGAGCGCAGAATCGACCGATTGAATACCTACAATGGACGGAAATTCTTGCTCAACACGATGCCTTTGTTCGCGAAAACGAATCCAAAAGAATTAACTCACTGATTGACAAAATCACTGTTGCTCTAGGCGAAAAAGGCAGGACACCTCCACTTGTATATGGTATGGATGATGAGGCTTTAGCTACAGCGCTTATTACCTGTTTTGAACAAGAAGATTCTGTAAAACTAATTCATTTTGTGAACCAACTTTCACTTGAGATGACATTTTCCAATGTAGCCGTGGATAATCTCAATGCAGTTGCAATTGGAGCAATCTTGTATGGGCTCGACGATATAGTCTGGAATGCAATTGACGTGCTTTACAACTATTATCTGACAATCGATCATTTTGAGACAGGTGCTGAGGAGAAGCTACTTTCCATTGCCGTGGCTACATACGAAATTGGTGCGGCTATGATATTTGCAAATAGATGGGATATGGTGTCACCCTTTGTCAATAGGCAATCGCCAAATAACCCCAATTACATTTATGCATCCTGGATTCGTGAATGCCAAGTTCTAACTGTAAGAGCTGGTTTGTTTCGAAACGACACATCCACAATGTTGATTTCGGCTGCTCTCGACCATATCAAACAACATAGCTGCATAACCTCTGTATTCGGCTTCACTGTTACCAATAACGAAGGAAATGACGGAAGGCTCGCACAAGAAGAAGAGTTAATCCTTAATCTTCTCTGCTCTTTCGACTTCCTCTACTGTCTTTGCGTATTTGTTGTAGGCAAAGGTCAAGGTGAAGCTTATCCATCGTGCGTTGGCTATGAGCAAAAGCGCATAAATCATATTATCGTTAAGCTGTTTGGGGAAGATAGTAAGGCAAGAAGAGCTTTATTGCCAGATTACAGTGATGCAGAAATTGCAAGAGGACTGCACGAGCTTTATAGACTGATAAGCGCTGAGGCGATGCATAGTAGCCGATTTGTTTGGGGCTTCGATTCAACAGGTTTTATCGAACCATTTCTCAAAGCAAACTCCGACGTCGACAAATAGACATCAGCTCGTCAGCAGCGCTAAACAAAAATATACATTAACTGGATTAAGGATATCTCACTGAAGCAATTGAAATCATCATTGCACCTCTAACATACTTTGACACATAACCTTCGAGTACAGTAATGCTGTCCCCTAAGATTTCGCTTAAACAGCTGCACCGCGTGTTGAATATAACTTCTTTTCATATTTTTTCTGAAGAAGTTTTTTCTTTCGTGACTCAGTAAAAGTACTTTCGTTTCTTCTGACAACCTCATCAAGAAGAGCACCGATTTCTTTTTCATAATCTCTAGGATGTGCCTTATCAGGAGACTTTATTAGCTCTCCAAGTATTCGTGCCATTCTCTCAAGAACAATCCAATCCGTTTCAACATCATCTGATTTCAACTCATCGAGTGCAGTAGTGGATTCTTGGTTTAGCCTCCAGCTCTCACTAAACGCGACAACTGGTTGACCATGACATATCTTATTTCTAATTCTTATAGGTTTTAAGAGGTGCTCTTCAAGCAAACCATTGAAGTCGCCAATTACTTGTTTGTGATGCTCTTGAGCATTGGAGATAGGTACTTGCAATAAATTTTCTGATACTGTCCAATCAAATTGTTTCACTGCCAAATCGAAGGCAGTCCTCCATTTATCTTCAAGAGTGTGTCTCGAAAGAATATCAATGACGTTATCCGTTGAAAATGCATTCTCAAATGTAATTACTTCGAGCAGCAGTGCTTCGCACTCATATAGGAATAATGTTGCAAAGTGAAGAGTCTCAAGCTTAAGACAGTGGTCATTATTTTTTTTCATATACTCATTGATTCGGCGCCTTGACTGTTTAATTGCAGACCGAATACATTTACGATTTTTTACGCTGCCTTTGTATAATTCAGAAATACTATCTGAATCTAAACTTATAGACATAAATCTCCAAATTTTTGATTTCAAGCAGTCTGTAGCGATTAGTCAATCGCTACAGACTGCCCGGAATCGAACCGGGATTCTCCCAACTTAGCTAAGCTAAATAAGGCGCTCTTCCACATTAAGCTACAGCCACAAAATTATTTTATAACATTTTTTTAATAAATATCTATACTTATCTTCCTATCTTCACATCTTTACATCAAACTCCATGCGATAGATGTAAGAAACAAACAACACGAAGTCGGCGATGATCGGCTATACAAGTAACCGTGTTAGTCGTTCTTCTTCCGTCCTCTTACGTTGGTGTTTCCTAATGTAATGTACAAAGGTAGTGCATTGTGGTTATTAGTGCGCAAGTTTCATTATCAATAACTGCTTCTTATCAAATAAATGTTTGGCGCTAAAAGCAGTCATCTTAAGGACCTCAGGCAGCCCATCCCTGTAATCTATCTCTCATTGTTTTCACTGGTGTGCAAGTTTATTTATAACTATCTATCATGAATAGCTTAAAGGCTAGGACCAATCCCCCTAGAAAGATTAGCCCTCTCGAAGTCAAAGATAACCTCTTGTTTACCATTTACTACACTATTAATGCCAATATACCACCATCTAGCTTTTAGGCTGATTCTTTAGTAAAAAACTAGAGGGATTTGCTGACTATATTGTTCCCGATAAATCTCGTTTCCTCAAAGACCTCCGCAGAAGTCGCAACGCTTATGTACATCAAACATTGGAATTGGAAAAATCAAATATGCTCTCTGATGAGGAACTTTATTCTCTTATCATGGCAACTAGAGTTCTTTGCTACGGAGCAGTTGTGCTGCACTTAGGTTTAGAACCAGAAACCATCCTCGAGCGCTTCCAGACATCCTTTTTCTGTTATACAGAAATTCATCGTTATGCAAGAAAAATGTACTCAGTTAACCAAGATAAATCTAACTAAATGAAAGGATTAAGCTGCTTTTCACCAGTAACTCAACGATTTAAATTATTTACGACAAATCTCTAAAGTCTGATCACGCACGTACGCAAGTAGTCGTACAAGCACGACAATGCAAAGCCCTGCTGCAAGCACTGTTTCAACAGTGGCTATTTCATCAAGCCATTGAAGGGGTTGACCGAGTTCAGCTAGATATGCCGACGTCTGCGTACGCGCAATGACGCAAATTACAAAGGGAAAAGTAAACGCGGCATGACTGGGAAAGAATGGTTTTGTAAGACACCTGATGCACCACACAAAAGAAACTACATAAATAATTGAAGCGATTGCCAGCATAACCAAAAGAAACGGTACAGACTTTGGCGTAATAGATTGAATATATCCCGCAATGCAAAGACTTGTTGGAGCTGCATAAATACAAGCGAGCGACTCAGCAGAATCAGGCACCGGCCCATATTTAACGTACCGAATGCTCACAACTATAAAAAGCACCACAAGGCAGATAAATCCAAACCAAAATGCAACCGTGCCAACACTTGTTTCAAAGCTAAACGCCGGCGCTGTAACGCTGGCAACAACAATACCTACATACACAATGAACCAGCTGGCGTGCACATTCTCCCAATTAAATTTTGCAATATATCGAGAAGTAAAGAAAGCTATGCACAGTATATGCAACGCAATTCCTGCAAACCAAAATAATTGTGCTGCATCACCAATATCAGCCTTCAAATACACCGAAATCAGCATAACTGCCATCGGATATGTTGCAGCAACTGAAAGTCCAATTGGATCTGAAAGCTCTCGCAATACAACTTTGGTCGACACCATAAATTTGAGGGTATAGAGAGCCAAAAGAGCAATGGAGATTATGCCGCAGGCAAGATAAAACCCCTCGAAAGAAGTCTTAAAAAGATTTCCAAGTGCCGCGAAACCTAATGCAACACCGCAAATAGCAACAGGAACTTTTTGGACATAATTCATAAGGATTCTTCTATCTGTATAGGAATCTCTTTTCTAACTCGAACATCTATACGATAGTGTATCTAAATAACCCTTTAAAGATAAAATACGATGGACCTCAACAACGACTTTCTGTCATAATGAGCATCGACGTTATTTCTAACAACAAACGTCCACAAAGATAAAAACGCAACGTGTACTAAATAAAGTATGCCAGAACCGGTAGGTAGCCCGGTCGTCTCGTAGGTATGAGATAAGTAACCTTCCCTCCTTGGGTTGTCCGTTCTTTGTGTAACTACATACAAGGAGGAATTCCATGAATCGATCTAGCGTCACGCTAACCGTTTTATTTGATGCTCCCTTTTGGGTCGGCGTCTTTGAACGTGTTGAAGACGATAAGCTTACAGTGGCAAAAGTTATATTCGGCGCAGAACCAAAAGACTATGAAATATATGACTTTATACTCAAGAATTTTTATCGCCTTAAATTTAGTCCATCATTGATTATTGAGAATAACCGTACCTTTGAAAATCCCAAACGAAAACAACGTGCTGCACGCAAACAGATGCAGAAAACGGGTATAGGTACCAAATCACAACAGGCCCTACAGCTACAACTTGAAGCTAGAAAAATAGAACTTAAAAATTTCAACAAAGTACAACAAGCAGTCCTAAAACAACATCAATTTGAGCTTAAGAAACAAAAACATAAAGAAAAACATCGAGGCCATTAATAGCTCTCTTTGCCTTCATGCTTTCCAAGCTTCCCATTCTTTTCAAGCTTATTATCAAGCCACCAAATTGGAATTGGAAGAATTTCATCAATGGGTTGAGTATTGTCCCAGATGTCAATAAATTCCTTTGTTTCCCTATCGTATAAAAACTTGCAATAAACGCGATAATCAGGGGCTGAAAATTCTCCGCCGTAGAATCCGTCATCATACTCAATGTTATGAAAATAATAATTGATATAACATCCGCCCATTTTTACCTCACTTAGTAATGAATGCCTTACAAAAATGCATTTCCAATCCATCTGCAAGTATGTAAAAAGAAGGATAAGACCTACAGGCAATCTAAGTGGGTACTGTAATGGACAGTAAAAGGCCTATATCGTTGCTAACGAACATAACAATGAAGGGGCTTGAATTATTCAATTACCCAATTAAATTCGAAGTCGTATAATTCAATTAACAAGCAGTTCGTTCCTGATTGGAGTGAATATGATGTTATATTCAGTTATATCGTGGTCTTTAACCGCAATTCTTGGCATTTGGTCTATTGTACTTCTATCTGGTCATGGTGCTATTTCAATTGCTGGATTTAACACAATGACTGAAGATGAAAAGAAAGCAATAGACGAGAAAAAGCTCTGTTTTGTAGCGGGTATTGGCACGCTTATAAGTGCGTTAGTACTCTTTTTCATGGCACTACTTGGTCCAAATATACCAAACACAACAGTAATCATTGCGGGCAGTATTATTGCGATTGATGCGGTAGTAATGGTTTATATTGCAAACACAAAATGCAAAAAATAATAAAAACCTGACGACAAAATACTTGAAGTTCTCATTACCTTTAGACAATAGCTCTTATCAAAACAAATGCAAAACATCACCTCAAACTACTCATCTCTTTCGTCCCTCTTAAGACAAAGTCTGATCACGCACGTACGCAAGTAATCGTACAAGCACAACAATGCAAAGCCCTGCTGCAAGTACCGTTTCAACAATAGCTATTCCGTCGAGCCATTGAAGAGGCTGACCGAGTTCAGTCAGGTATGCTGACGTCTGCGTACGCGCAACGATACAAATTACAAAAGGGAAAGTAAACGCGGCATGACTGGGAAAGAATGGTTTTGTAAGACACCTGATGCACCACACAAAAGAAACTACATAAATAATTGAAGCGATTGCCAGCATAACCAAAAGAAACGGTACAGACTTTGGCGTAATAGATTGAATATATCCCGCAATGCAAAGACTTGTTGGAGCTGCATAAATACAAGCGAGCGACTCAGCAGAATCAGGCACCGGCCCATATTTAACGTACCGAATGCTCACAACTATAAAAAGCACCACAAGGCAGATAAATCCAAACCAAAATGCAACCGTGCCAACACTTGTTTCAAAGCTAAACGCCGGCGCTGTAACGCTGGCAACAACAATACCTACATACACAATGAACCAGCTGGCGTGCACATTCTCCCAATTAAATTTTGCAATATATCGAGAAGTAAAGAAAGCTATGCACAGTATATGCAACGCAATTCCTGCAAACCAAAATAATTGTGCTGCATCACCAATATCAGCCTTCAAATACACCGAAATCAGCATAACTGCCATCGGATATGTTGCAGCAACTGAAAGTCCAATTGGATCTGAAAGCTCTCGCAATACAACTTTGGTCGACACCATAAATTTGAGGGTATAGAGAGCCAAAAGAGCAATAGAGAGTATGCCGCAGGCGAGATAAAGACCTTCAAAAGAAGCCTTAAAAAGATTTCCAAGTGCCGCAAAACCTAATGCAACACCACAAATAGCAACGGGAACTTTTTGGACATAGTTCATAAGGACTCTTCTGTCTGTTTAGGAATTTCTTTTGCCGCTTTCAATAGTATATAGATAAGACCAAGCAGGAAACAAAATGATACATACATATATCTATCAAGAAATTATGAAGTATCAATTACTATGATTTATAAATAATTATGAATATATTATACTTTTAAAGAATCATAGTATTTTTAGAAGGTAGTGAAATGAAAGATTACGGATACCTAAAATACCTTGAACACCTACGGACACTTAACGATGACGACTTGCTGACTGAAGGGCGTAAAATACGTTCAGCAGATCGCACACTCGAAATGATTGCATCAAAACTCTATTGGTGGGTCTTTGTCACTTTAACCAGCGGTATTGTAGGCGGTTTATTGCAGTTCATGAATAGAGCTGTTGAATTTTTCGAAATATCAACTATTTGCACGATTGTCCTTACCATTCTTTTAGGCTATTTAATCATTGCCGTCGGAGTTTTTTTTATTCTTTGGGACGCCTATAACTCAGTTATCGAAAAACATATTATCTATGATGACTACTGTGAGAACAAAAAAACCCAGATGGATGTCAATGAGGAGAAACATGGAAAGTAAGCTCTCAGAAGTATCAGAAATACTGAAAGAACAGTGGGAAGATAATCAAGTAAAATTCGCAATAGGTGGTGTGATAGTATACGCAATCATTGCGATAATCTACCTGATAACCCTACGTACATTTAACCAAAGCGTAGTAGGACAGAAATACGTCGACATCCTATTACAAGGCGATTGGACTCAATACTTCATATGGTTTGTCATATTGACGATTCTCTGCGCTGTTATCTTATATGGAATCTTTCGCTTAATTTGGGGGACATATGAAGTCGAAAGATGTCATCGACTTCTAGTCTTTATTCTTCCTATAGTCTTGGTGCTTTTTCTTTTCGGATGTATTTGGATTGAGATCCAGGTTCCAGTTCTACGAATTGCAGGAATTGCAGCGGTTGGTGGTGCTTTAATCTTTAGTAACATATCAGGCAACTAAAACTTTGAAAAGACCAAGCAGGAAACAAAGTTCCTGCTTGGTCTCTGCAGTACGCATGTTCAAATGGTGCCGTATCTTTAAATACGTCTATTTCTGTGGATACAGAACCTCAAGGATCTTCTCGGCAGAATCAAATGCACGTGGAGAGTAGTCGATGTACTCAGAATATGGAATCTCTACGATGCTCTTGTTGGCAATAGCAGGGACGTTCTGCAGGGAGCTCTCGCCCAGAAGAGTGTCTTTAGCTACAGCGTCAGTTGCTTTATTGCGCTCTGCGGTGACGTAAATAATGACGTCAGGATTGAACTTAATCAGATTCTCATACGTCAGGC
>CAUVJF010000006.1:0-51443 GCA_963552125.1 uncultured Atopobium sp. | reverse complement strand
TGCCCTTGGGAAGTCTACCATCACCAAACGTTGCACTTGCTTTGACAATTCAAGGCATAAAAGCAGCATTATTTGGAATCAGTTGAAAGACACGCGTGAGATTGAAACATTAGAGTTACGTCCCAAAAAGTGGTCTGGAAGCCAAAATCCACCAACTATAGGCCATTCTTTAGCAGATTTTGAAGAACGAGGATCACTTAGAAGCCATCATGCTTCAAAAGCGACACCTGTGTAGTAGATTTCAAAAAGCTGTGTAGTACATTTTACGACGAGAAAAGAGGTCTTCTCGCCACGTCAACTCAATTAGCTGGGACTTTGCAAATGAAGGCTGTAACAGAGCTCAAAAAAGTACTACACAGGTTTTCAAGAAGTACTACACAGCTCCACTTTTGAAGCGAAACCAAGTCAAGTCCAAATATCACTGCGCATCTTCGATCATCCTCACTGCAAGATGATCGGAAAATTGGCTGCTTCGTTCTCAGTTCTAAAGGGTTCAACCATATTCTCAGGAAGTCTTACATCAAAGGGAAATTCCCGATGTTGCATTAAATGCAGAAACAATGATGATACTTGCTACAATTATCAGAATGGAGGCGTCCAAACTGCTGTACAACATTACCACATGGATTTCTGAAACTTTATCAACATAAAAGCAGCAGCAAGGCTACCCTGCTGCTGCCCATTTACCCAAAGAGTACAGACAAGTCCAAAGTACAATTTACGCTCTAAGCTAAGAAGCCAAAGTACGCTCCAATGACTCCCAAAACCATAGTGCCTAAAATGAGCCACATGGGATTGATCTTCTTAGCAAGAAGCCGGTAATAGATCCAAAACGCACTCATACCAACGATACCAGGCATGATGCTGTCAAGTACGGTTTGAATGGTGGTTGGATCCTGGCCCTCAACGGCCTGACCGATCTGCACGGGAATAGTTGCCCAGAACATGTCTTTTGTCATACCACCAATAACCATCGCACCCACGATGCCAATGGCAGCTATGACCTTCTGCATCAGCCCGTTTTCCGATGCCTTCTCAAGAAAGCCCACTCCCATTGAGTAGCCCTTCTGAACACCCCAAACACGAAGCCAGAACGCGGGAATGTTGTAGATAAGCAAAAAGACAATAGGTCCGGCTGCATTACCGGCCTGACAAAGTGAAATGCCTACGGCTGCCGCAACGACACGGATGGTAGTAAGGAAAATAGCATCTCCAATGCCGGAAAGCGGACCCATGAGAGCGGCTTTGACATCGTTGACCGAATCGGGCTCAATCTCGCCTCGAGCAACACGTTCCTCCATGGCCATTGCAATGCCGCCGACAAACGGGGCAAACTGTACCGTGATATTGAAGAATGCCGCGTGACGACGAAGAGCTGCCGCATAGTCATCGGGACGGCCGTGATAAATCTTTTTGAGCATTCCGGCAACCATAAGACAAAATGCAAGGTTCATCTGCTTATAGTACGTCCAAGAAAACTCCATACCCAAAGCACCCGTATTGAGCGAAGACTTGATAAGATCGCTCTTGGTAATCTTATACTGATTATTATTCGCAGATACGTCAGTTTGAGCCGTAGCAGTTCTGGTCTCATTAAAAGTCATCGTCGTCATCTCCTTCCGTTGCAAGCTGAGGACTACCGGAATTAGTACCAAAGTTCAGCAGGCCGAATTTCTCGATAACAATAATAATCGCGATAAGAGCAACACCCAGCGACGGAACGTTCATATACGAGGCAAGCAAGAAGCCCAGGAAGAAGAAGGGCAGGATCTCGCGCTTGAGAACAAGTCTGCCGAGCATAGCAAAGCCCATGGCAGGAAGAATATTGGCGGCAATACCAAAACCGTCCATAATGAACGCCGGAATCCAGTCAAGAAGGTTCTGTACGGCACCGGCACCCAAATAATATGCCAGGCCAACAAGAAGAACGTTCTTTGCAAGGCCGATAAGACCAATCGCCCAGTGTGCTGCATAAATGCTTTTAAGATTACCCTTTGATGCACATACGTCGGCCTTGTCAACAATAATTGGCATAATGCCATTGATAACGTTGCTGATGGCGAGTGAAAGCGTAGCAATAGGCATGGCCAGTGCAAGCGCTGCCTCAGTACCCTTACCCAACGTAATGGCAAAAGCACAGGCGAGAATACTGCCCACCTTTTCATCAGGCGGCAGATATGCACCGATGGAAATATTTCCCATAAAAAGAAGTTCAAGACTGGCTCCGATAGCCAATCCCGTCGGCAGATTTCCCAGAATAAGACCAATCAAGGGACACGTGACAATGGGTCTGAACGCATAGAGTGTGCCGAGTTGATAGTCAAACATCGCAAATGCCGTAACGAGCGATATCAGCAGTGTCTGTACAAGCATCTTTCCTCCAATCAAACTGTCTCAAACGTTACGTTGGTCGTACAAAATCATGCGGGACTACCTACCAAGGACATTTTTGATATCAACCTTGGGATCGTCAGCAAGGGGTCGTATCTCCACCTCCACCCCCTTATCAAGCAACTCGTAGATGATCTTCTCCTCTTCAGGTTCAAGGAAAACCTGACGCGCAACTTCACGCGTAGTTGGGCTTCCCTTGGTATTGCCTAAATTGAGACTTGTGATCTGTGGACAGCCGTCAATAAGCTGCTTGGCTTCTGCAATGGTCTGCACACAAATGAGCATGCGATATGCATCCGTTACGCCTGAATTGATGGCCTCGATTGCGTGAGCCATATCCTTAATAACCAGCTTGCAATCGGCTGGTTTGCCCATCTTAAGCGTCATTTTCCAAATAGGATCATTTGCCACATGATCTCCCACACAAAAAATGCAGTTGGCCTGCAGGCCCTGAACCCAAGAAACCGCAACCTGCCCATGCAATAGGCGATGATCGACCCTCGTAAGCAAAATCATATTCAGCCTCTTTTCCCAAAAGCTAGAAAGTTTCATCTTCTTCAACTATCGATACATCGTTTACAAACTTCGGGCGTACATCGTTGTCTGCTACAAGTTGTCTCAAAAGATCTGCCGTATCCTCAGTCTCATTGGAGAGAAAGAGTGTAAGAACCAGCGGAAGATTTATATTTGTGACCAGATACACGTTCTTGCGAGAAAGCATGAGTTTGGTGAACTCGTTGTTTATGCTTCCTCCCATGAGGTCCGTAAGTACCACCACATCCACGTTATCGGAACAAGCATCTACAAGAGCCAAGGCTTCTTTCTCAATGTCATCATTTCCGTCTACAAATGCGTTAAATATGTCTACGTCAGCATGCTCCCCAACCAAAAGTTTCACGCTCTCGTAAAGACCTTTGGCAAAGTGTGCATGAGAAGCAATGATATAGTGCCTGTTCATGAATGAATCTCCTCCAGTGCCCTTCTATAAGCCGCAAGTGATCTTCTGTCCGCAGATGCGGGATCGGCGTAATATTGCGAACCAACAATCTCAAAACTCAGGTGGCCTTTGTAGTCATTTCTTGTCAAAGCAAGAAGATCGGCCTCCAGGTTCCTCTCGCCATCTCCCCACGCCAAATGCGATACGGTTCCCGCATCCGTGAAATGACAATGCACGACATCTTTCCCAAAGGCATCAAAATAATCCTGTATCGTTTCATGGACTCGCCACATGGCACCCGTATCAAGTAGAACCTTGAGGGAGCTGCTTCCAACCTCATCAATCAACCTGCGAAGATCCTCACACCTGTTGCAAAGATTTGACTCTTCCGGCTGAAGCGCCTCCACGGCGAGTACGATGCCTTTGCAAGTGGCATACGATGACAAATCACCCAACATATAAACGCTGCGCTTCCAGGCTTCCGTGCGTTCTTCATCCAGAAAGCCCCAGCCCGGAGTTACGACAACTATTTCCACTCCCAGCTCGGAAGCAACGTTAATGGCACGGAGAAAGTAATTCTTGGTTCTTTTAATTGATTCTTCTCCTCTGGCAGCAATGTTGGCCGGTTTGGGATTGTTCTGCTCAGGACAGAGCGCGCATACGTCTAACCCAAAGCTATTGGCAAGACGGGTAATCTTTTCAGGCGTATCGTTTGAAGCATAATCAAGAAAGAAGTGCATGGGTCCGGTCCAAAGTTCAACGGCTTCAAACCCCGAATCTGCCGCAGATGCAAAAAACGCTTCCAGCGAGAAGAACCTGTGGGAGCAATTCATTGCCGCAGGACGAAATCGCACATCAGAACCCATACCAACCTCCTTTCCAATCTCTGCACCACTTGAACACTAATACTCAAACTGATGGTAGTAGCGGCGATATTTGAGATTGTGTTTGGTTACCATCTCGTAGTGTCTGGCTAAACGATCAGTCGTAAGAAGCGAGATAATATAAGACGAAACGATCGTACGGAATTTCTCGTCAAGACCGGAAACGGCGTATTCTTTGGTATCGATAACGGTAATATCGGTATCACCGGTACGTCCGCTCATAAGGAACTTCTCGACACGTTCATCCAGCGCACGGCACTCGTCCTCACCTTTGAAGAGAACCACAGGTACGCCGGGCTCCACAAGCTCAAGCGTTCCATGAAAGAAATCGGCTGAGGTGATATAGCGTGTACGCTTCCACTGCATTTCTTCAAGAATGCACATGGAGAAGAGGATTGTCTCGCCCCACAGCGCACCGGAGCCGATAAACATGGTGTACGGCGCAAGAGCATACTTTTTGGCAAACTCTTCGGCTTTTGATTCAAATCTTTTGCGAATGTCGAGAAACGCCGACCATATATTCTTGGTTTGCTCGATAAATGCATCGTAATCAGGGAAGAAGCCTTCACGGTTAAGAATGCGCAGACCAAAGCAGTCGGCCAGATAGTAGCCCTTTTCGCAACCACCGCTTCCGTGATCGTTTTTCATAGACACACATCGATCAGCGCCAACAACTTGTCCGATAGGACTGTCTGCCTGAGTCATGGCGTATATCCTTACACCCTTGTTTTTCATGGTCTTGAGCGCCTGCAATACCTCGGGAGTGGTACCGGACTCGGATGAAGTGAGAACAACGGACTTCTCGGTCATGGTTTTGTCGCCCATGACATTAAACTCGGCTGCATGAAGCAGCGTAACTTGATGGTCAGCATCCGCATATTTATTCATAAGATACTGCATACGCAAAAATTCATCCCACGTGCCGCCCACACCCAAAAGATACAGCCGATCAAACCCCTCGTTACAGACATCGTCGGCAAACTGTTTCATACGCTGACCTACGGCGTAGAGCTCTTCTCCATCCTCAAGATAACCTTCTTGATCAAAGTGCATAATCTCTACTTTTTCGGTTTCTTCCATATTGCTTTCCTTCCTCGCAAAACATCCCAATTGCTCTTCCTCATAACCGCAATGTCTTACCAATTAAAGCGCCTTGTGGATGCGAGCACATGACCTTCAAAACGCTTTGACCTTCCAAAGAACCATCGAGATACAAGTTCATACTTTTTAGTACCATTTTTGTGTATAAGATAGCAAAATACCGAACCACTTTAACGAAAAAAGATCATATTTACGTACCCATACGGGTAAATGGTATTAAATTGTCGCTCAGTGGTATATATGAGGTTGGCTGCTTGACAAAATACCCGAATATCAATGGGAAACCGAATAGCCGCCCAGGTCCCCTCTTCTGAATGCCGCAACGTATTCAACGGCCTTGCTGTCTTCATCATAGCTCACGCATTCGTATGAAATAACAGGCACACCTTCGCTCACACCTAAAAGATGCGCATCTCTCATACCCAAGCGAACCATATCCAGATGCTCAACTGCGGATACCACCGGGTGACCAAACATGCTGTAGGCTTCATACAGTGAAAACACTCCGACATCCACGCTCTCTATCTGGGGAAATAATGGGATGGGAATATAGGTTTTTTCTATCATAAGGGGGGCATCGTTTGCATAATTCAGGCGCTTGATGGCGAGAAGATCGGCGTTGCAATCTATTTCAAAAAGATGTGCAAAAAACTCACCTGCCGGCCTCACGGTCTTTGAAAGAACCTTGACTGAAGGTACCGCACTACGTGCACGAACGCTCTCGCGAAATCCCGCAAGCTTTACCGCATCCGACTCCCCCAAATGCTCGTTCATGACATAGACACCCTTGCCCTGAACACGTCGTAAAAGACCTCCCGCCACAAGTGCATCGACGGCGTTTCTCACGGTCAAACGTGTTACGTCAAAGCGCTCGGCAAGTTCATTTTCCGAAGGTATAGCACTCCCAGGCTGATAGAAACCATCCTCTATTTCGTCACGGATGGCTTCACGTATTTGAAGGTATTTGGGCTTCTCGATATGCTGTAAGTTCACCTGCGTCACCAAAACGTCCTCTCAAGGCTCATTGGCCGACCGCATAAACTGACAAACGTATACCTGTCGGGCCGTATGACGGACTTGTAGTACTCAAGAGGCTCTTTATCTCTCCCAAAGTTAATGCCCGATTGGAAAAAAACCGCATCTCCCTCGTACATGTCGAGAAGATCAGCTTCTTGAGAATCAAGATGAGTAATGGAAAGGGTATCCGTGCCGTGTGCAAGAGAAAACCCGTATTCGTTTCTCATCACATCAAAGAGAGATTCTTTTGAGAAATCATGACTCTCGATACCGGGACATAATGCTTCGTTCACATAGGAAGTCTCAATCATACAGGGGAGACCATCCACATAGCGCAAACGCATAAGCTGCAGGACGTTACAACTTCGATCTATAGTCAGTTTTCGAGCGACGTGAGCATTACCCGAACAGATTTTTTGACTAATCACCATGGAGTTAGGTGTATGTCCGGATTTTCTGACATTGTCGCTAAATCCGTATGTTTCTGCCGTTCCCGTAACCGAGATTGGACGTTCCGGAGCCACGTACGTACCCGATCCTTGACGACTCTCTAAAACATGCATGGTAGTGAGATGGTGCACGGCGCTCCGTAAAGCAGAGCGCGAGATTCCCCACATTTCACACATATCCCGCTCGGAAGGAAGCTTGTCACCTTCCTTGAGATGGTTGACCAAGATGTAATTCTTAACGCTCTCAAGTGCATTATCAAGAGGCGGGATCTTCTTGCGTGACACTACCTGCCTCCCGATCTACCCTTATCCGCTTGATCTCGCATGGCGAGTATATCTTCGCAGACGTTGCCGGCTCCTTCACGAAGCAGCTTATACATACGCGATGCACGCAGTATTTCTCGCCTCACCAAAGGAATACCCAAGACAAACTCTTTACCGTCGATTCCTTTAACGGTGAGCATGACGTTCATTGAGGTGCAATACTTGCCATCTTTTCCTGCATTAGCACGAGAAACGGCCGCGGGATTCATGAGCACACTCTCAAACAAATCTTTACGGCTCATATCCTTATTGACATCAATGCTTTCGTTTTCGATGACCTTGCAATCCAATATGTCAGCATACTCGTGAATGGCAGGTTCCATTCCCGGAAGCGACACGGCCCATTGCTGATGTGTCTCATCTTGATAGATGGACGGCACCGCAGAGAACTTAGGTGCTTCAAAGATGGCTTTTGTAACTGAAAAGCCCTTATCGGCCAGTTTTTTAGAAACTGATTTTCCAAAGAGTGCCACATCTTCTCCGATTCGTATCCTGTATAGGAGGGTTAAGCAAGTGCTGTATGAATTTCATTATATACAAGATAGCTTTATTTAGAATCAGTTGAAAGGCACACGTAAGATGGAGAAGTTGGAGTTTAAATGCACTTTACTCGAATATTCCTCCCCACAATCTCTTATGCCCCCAAGGTATCGATCGGAATAACATATATCCCATCTGAACGCCGTCTACGCGCCATCGTTCCCTTACCGAGCAGCACAGCCATAAAACTAGGCTTAGGATTTCTTGCTGCAGGATTAGCAGCCACCTTTCTCGCAACTCTTATGAGATTCGCAGCCGCATCTTCCACTTTAGATTCCCCCATCTTGATTTCAATGGCTGCCCATCGACCATCCATCAATTCAATAATGGCGTCAACCTCAAGCCCATCGGCGTCCGCATAATATCGTAAAGATCCCCCATACGACTTAGGCAAAGCGGAAACGTAAACGGACAAATCATGAATGCAGAGTGACTCAATCAATAAACCAAAAAGCTGTCCGTCTTTAAGTAAGCGTGAAGAGTCGACACCTAATAAACTGGCCACGAGAGACGTATCGCAGAAATATCGTTTTGGTTTCGTGCGCAGCCTTGACTTTGACCTGATTGGCGCATCCCAGCCCGAGAGCTCCTCAATAAAATAGTTGCGTCTAAACTCTTCAAGGTATGAGGATATGGTCCCATCCACCGGAGCTATATTGTCAAAGGCAGCAATATCATCTCTCACAGTACCCAGCGTTGCACTCGTTGCTACATTTCGTGCAAGAGATGCAGCTATGCGGCGGGACAGAAGTGGACTTTTCCCCGCGCGAGGCATGCTTACATCAAAAAGTGCATTAAGATACTCATCGGTAACGGCCCTTGGATCCGCCAATTTTTTTGTTTGAAGAGCCGGCCACCCACCGCGGCATACAATATTGGCTAAATCGGTGAGATCAATATGAGATTGCGCCGGCTGGAAGGAATCTTCAAAGAGTCCCAAAAGAGATACTGCTCCCGTAGAATCTCCAGTCTCTGCAAGACTCATAGTATGCATACGCAACCGTGCAATGCGTCCTGCTCCACTATGTCTTTTTTCATCCTCGGGAGGAGTGGAGGAGCCTGTCAAAATAAACTGTCCCGGCTTATTTGCACTATCATCAATCCTATGACGTACAATATTCCATATAGCAGGTATATCTTGCCACTCGTCAATAACATGAGGGGTATCACCAACAAGAGCAAGCTGTGGATCATCCATATAGATCTGTTCGGATTCATCCACACGTGTCACACTCTTGCCAAATGACTGTGCCGTCCAGGATTTCCCCGACCAACGAGGACCACAAAGTTCTATACCACCAAAGGTATCCAGAAGGACCTGCACCTGTGAATCAATAATACGAGGAATGTATGTTTCCGGCTTAAACTTTGAATATCTCATAAGACCCCCTTCCTCGTAAGAACTATTGTAATGCCTGATGATAGCACAAATTCAACTCTTCATTTATGATTTTCGAGGATTTCCATTTATGATTTTCGAGCTAACTCAACTATGTTTTTCGAGCCATTACATTGATGATTTTCGAAGGATTAACCGCAGTGAGGGTTCACTGAACACCATTGCTCTTTCTAAAGTCCACCGGCGAGAAGCCCTTGTTCCTTCGAAATGCTTCCGTGAACGCACCCGGTTTGCGGTAACCGACCGCCTTACCGACGCTTGCAATCGGAAGATCGGTTTCCTTGAGCAGCCGAACAGCCTCTTCCATTCGTTCCCGTATGACATACGCAGAAGGTGAAAGCCCCGTCGCGGTTTTGAACAGCCTTTTCAGCTTGGTTTGCCCGATGTACAGCTCTGAGGCAAGCCGTGCACAGGAGAGGTCTCCACTCAGGTTGTCGGCAATGTAGGCACTGATATGGCAGATAGCGCGTGTATCATCCTGAGACAGAGCCTTATGTTCTTCGCTTCCATCTTCTCGGGTAGCGTATTCCATAACAAGAGCGACAGCCTCTGCAATCACGCCCTCATAGAACAGCACCGCGGCAATTCCCTTGCCCTGATACGCACGTGCCTTACGGAGCAGATCGACAAGTTCGGGAAGATCATGTTTTCCATCAACTTTGATAAAGGCTTCCCGGACATCTCTGATATCCCCAAACCTGCTTTGTAGATAATCCCGATAGTAGTCGGGAGAAATAGTGATAGACGAAGCCCTTGCTACGGCCCCTTTTGAGAATCGCATCTCATATTCTTCATTCTCACCCCCAAGATATACCATGATGGCCCCCGGAGCGAGCGGCGCACCCTGACGTTGCACCATACCCTTGACATCATCGTAGCATCCCAGGCAGATGTGCTCGGTACAGCGGTACCGCATGATCCCGCTTTTTGCAAAGTTCATCCTGAATGCATTCACGGCAAAAAGACTTCCGCGAAAGTACGCCCAGTACTCACCGGATCCCAGCTCATTTTCAAAGGTGTGTAGGACGCCTTCAGGGCCATAACCACGAACTTCCTTCAAAGGCTTGAGATCCCATCCCTGAAACGCCCCACGGTAAAGATCTGTCTCAATACTTTTCATCTTCCTTCCTTTCCGCTCGTCCGGTTCCCAGGCTTCTTCCTTGATCAGGCCTTCTCATTCCGTATAGGGACGCATCTCATCAATGCAGTTGTCAGGAACATGCTGTTTATCCATTATAAAGCAGAGTTTCCTATAGCTAACAATTGATCGGCGAATCGATCGATGTGCATCGATATAAAGAGTCGACAGTAAGGAGGATCATCTATGAAAGCAGAAGTTGAAAGCTCCAAAAATACCAGGTGGGTCATGCGCGACGTCCTTACATTTGTAATATTCAATCTCATCATCATGATACTTATCACGGTGGCAAAAGTAGTCGAAGACATGCTGTTGGCACCACAAAATACGTTCTTCGTCGGATCATGGCTGTTTCCGTTACTGGCAACACCGTTCTATCTCGTCATGGCCGATCGCATCGGCAAACGTGGCGTACTTTCCGGATCGATCCTCATATTTGGTGTCCTCTACACCTTCATGGGCGGACCCTACTGTGCACCGGTCGCTATTGTGGGCGCAGTCATAGGCGAGCTGGTTATGTGGGGTAAAGATTCTTATCACGATATCAAACGCGTCATCGGCGGCTATATCGTCTATTGGGTGACGTTTGGTTTTTATGGAATCATACCGTATGTACTGTTCAGAGAAGCCTACATGAAACAGTTGGAAACCTACTACAATGCCGCCGACGTTACCGCGATGATTGCCCAATATACCGAACTCCCCTGGATCCTTCTGATGATGGCTTTGTTTGCAGCGGGAACGATCGTTGGCGGCCTTATTGGATCAAAATTCTTGAAAAAACACGTCCGTAAAGCGAAAATCGCATGAACGACATGGAAGAGACGGACATCAAGTGCGGTCTTCTCGGCCTTGATCCAAGAACACATCTGTTGTCGTTCTTTCTTGTGGGGATCGTATCCATGCTGATAGTGAACCTCCTTGAGACGGTGCTTTTACAGGCATTCGCTACAGCTTATCTCGCCGCAAACGGACGGACGAGAAGTGCGACAAGGACCTGTGTGAGCTTCACAGTCATATGCGGCCTGAGCTTTCTTCCCCTCCCAGGGCTGTACGGAGTTCTTTTTGTAAGCATGCTGCACATGATTCCCCCGTTTACGACCGGCTGCGCGTTCTTCTCGCTTTCTCCTTCGGCGATCATGTGCGCACTCGACCGGTGGCATCTCCCGCAAAAATTCCTCGTTGGGATCTGCATGATATTCAGATTTGCCTCGATCCTTCCGTTTGAGATGCGCTCAATACTTCGCGGAATCCGCATGCGGGGCATCTTCCCCAGCTTACTGGGTATTGTGAGACACCCCGCGCTCGCATACGAATGCTTTTACACGCCGCTTGTCATGCGCTCGCTGAGACTCTCAAACGAACTCGCCGCATCGGCCGAACTGCGAGGGATTGGGATAGGTACAGGACGAACGTCGGTATATCACGTGGGATTCACCTTGCGCGACGCAATGTGCGCTCTTGTTGTAACTGCAGCCGTCGCCGGCATATATGCGTTGGAGGCGGTTTTGTGAGAGGTACGGAAACCGTCGCTTTGAAGAACGTTTCGTTTTACTACCTCGACGAGTCTGAGCTTTCAGATGAAACATCAGCTGATAGTGAGGTATCAGCCGGCAGATACGAATCTACGGAAAGCTGTGTACAGGATATCTGCCTCAACATCCCGGCAGGCTCATGCACCGTGCTCTGCGGACGCTCCGGCAGCGGAAAATCAACGGTTCTGCGCCTGATCGACGGCCTCGCAGGAACCTTCTTTCCCGGCGAGAAGAGCGGAGTGGTCCTTGTACACGGAACGGACGTGTTTGATCTGTCCCCGCGCAATCGCACGAAAAGCATAGGCGTAGTCACACAAGATCCGAGAAGTCAATTCTTCATGGGGACGGTAGGCGACGAAATTGCATTTTCCCTGGAAAATCTGGGTACTGATCCCTCAGATACGATCAAGTTTGTCCAAGAGGCGGCAACACTCAGCGGTGTCAGCCGACTTCTTGCCGAGAAGCTCACCGAGCTCTCAAGCGGACAAAAACAGCGCGTCGCTCTTGCGGCTGCAATAGCCAACCGTCCGCAGATCCTGATACTTGACGAACCCACTTCAAATTTGGATGCAGAGGGGTCTCAGTCGCTTATCAAGATCCTCGGAGAGCTTAAAAGAAACGGCGTGGCACTGATCATCTCCGAGCATAGACTCCATCAATTTTTGCCTGTAGCCGATGAGTTTGTATATCTTCAGGAAGGACGCATAGCCGCTCGGTGGGATGTCGAGAAGTTCACGTCTCTTTCCGAACACGAAACGGCAAAGTTTGGGCTTCGACACCCCGACATAAAATCCGACTCTGAAATCAAATCCTATCCCGCAAAGGATGCGGACGGTTGGCACATGACAGATGTGACCTATCTATACCCTTCAACAAAACGCGGAATCAAGGGTATTACCGCTGAATTTCCATTCGGATCCGTAACGGTCATATGTGGTGAAAACGGAACAGGCAAAACTACGCTCGCAAAAGTCCTTGTAGGAGCCGCTCGAGAGCAGAGAGGCATCGTCGCCAGAAACGGGAAACATCTTTCCCGTAAAGAACGCCGCCTCCTCAGCTACTTTGTCATGCAGGACGTTGACTATCAGCTGTATGCCGGCAGCGTAGCGGACGAAGTGGTGCTTGGCCGACAGGTGGATGATGCACTCAAGGCACGCGCCTGGGAGGCACTGACAGCTTTTGGTCTGACGGATTTGGCCGACCGACATCCGGCCAGTCTTTCCGGCGGGCAGAAGCAGCGCGTCATACTTGCAACGGCATACTGCTCAGATGCCGAGCTTATTGTACTTGACGAGCCCACAAGCGGACTTGACGGACACGGGATGCACGAGGTGGTGCATTGGTGCCGCAAACTTGCATCCGAGAAAAAAGCAGTTGTGGTTATAACGCACGACGAACTGTTGGCGCAACTGGCAGGCGATTACATCGTTGACTTGTCATTGCAGAAAAGAGGTTGATGTCTCCATGAGTCACATTACGCCAAAAGACCGGACGGCACGTCCCAGTGCATTTTCAAAGCTTTTCTATTTTATGCGGCCCGACAGGAATCGAATGCTCTTCTCGCTTCTTCTAGCATGCATAGGCGAGGCGGCAGGCATGGTTCCTTATATTGTCGTTGCCTTACTTGCCGCGGGATTGGCGGAAGGGACGCTCACGCTTGAGTCAGCTGCTCTCCTATCAGCCGCAGCAGCAGCGGCCCAGATTGCAAAGTTCCTGTTCACCTGGCGCTCTTCCATGATCAGCCACGGGATCGCCTTCAAGGCTCTACGCACCATGCGTGAGCAGATGGCAGAGAAGATGGCTCGTGTGCCCATGGGGACCATCGTCGACACGCCGACGGGCACGTTCAAGAACCGGTTCGTAGACAACGTGAACCAACTTGAGGACGCCATTGCGCACTTCATGCCCGAGCTTCCAAGCACGGTATTTGCGCCGCTTTTGGCAATGATCATCGTATTCGCCATCAACTGGCGTATGGGACTTGCCGGGATTGCCACGATCCCCTTATGCCTGCTCTTCTATCTTGGCATGATGCGGGACTATAAGCCCAAAATGGCCCGCTATATTGCGAGCGAACAGCGGATGAACTCAACGCTGGTAGAGTATGTCAACGGTATCCAGGTGATCAAAGCGTTCGGACGCACCGCATCCTCATACGGCTCGTTTTCCGAGGCGGTAGCCGAATATCACGACTCCACGCTTGCATGGTTTCACCAAAGCTGGATATGGATGGCGGCGATACGGGCTATCGTCCCCTGTACGCTGCTCTTCTCGCTACCGCTCGGCGTTTGGCTGCTTTCGGTCGGACGGATCACATTACCTGCCTTCATGGTGTGCATCACCATCCCATTGGGATTCATCGGAGGAATACTCAAGTTCTCCCAGGCGGCAGGCCAAATTTCACGTATGGATACCTGCCTGAACGTAGTCTGGGACTTTTTAGGAGAGCCTGAGCTCTCACGGCCAAGTGAGCGCGTAATGCTTGACGGCAAGTCATTCACTTTTGAGAACGTCTCTTTTTCTTATCATGAGGGTACGGAGGTGTTGCACGATATCAACTTTAAGACGGAGCCGGGGCAGATCACGGCTATCGTAGGACCCAGCGGATCGGGCAAATCAACGATAGCTAAGCTTATGGCCGGTTTCTGGGATGTACGTTCCGGATGCATTTCATTCGGCGGTACCGATGTGCGAGACATTCCCTTCGAGCAGCTTATGGAGCACGTCTCGTATGTGGCACAGGACACGTTTTTGTTTGATAGGACCATCGCCGACAACATCCGCATGGGCATGCCGGATGCAACCGATGAAGAGGTCGAGACTGCTGCACGTGCAGCCGGCGCTCATGAGTTCATCAGCCGGCTTCCTCAAGGGTATCGCACTCCTGCCGGTGAGGCAGGTGCAAGGCTTTCCGGCGGCGAGCGCCAACGCATCACCATTGCCCGCGCCATCTTAAAAGATGCTTCCATCGTCATTCTTGATGAGGCCACTGCCTATGCCGATCCTGAAAACGAAGCTCTGGTAGAGCGAGCCTTGAGCAAGCTTGTAGCAGGAAAAACACTTGTTACTATCGCCCACCGCCTATCAACGATCACAGGCGCCGACCAGATCCTTGTCATGGACGGCGGACGCATCGTTGCGCGCGGACGTCACGGTGAATTGCTGAAAACCTGTCCTTTGTATGCTCGCATGTGGAAAGAACATATGAGCTCTACCGTCAACGCAGAAGAGGAGCCCTCATGTTTGCAATAATGAAACGCATCCTTGACTTGGCCGGAAGCTTCTCACCGGCATCACGCCGCAGCCTCATGGCAGGCATGGTCTGTAATGTCATTAAAGCGTTCTTCATGTCCGGAATGCTCATAGCGGTATGGTGGGCCCTTGAGATGCGAAGTCACCTGAGCGCCGGAGTTGCCCTGCAATGTTTAGGGATCCTCGCCATCAGCGTAGCGGGTCAGTTTGCCTTCCAATATCTCGTGGACATACAGATGGACGCCGAGGGGTTCCACATCTTCCGTGATCTGCGGCTACGGGTGGGCGACCGCTTAAAAGGCGCTCCCATGGGCTACTTCTCAGAGCAGCGTCTCTCGGCGATAACCACCACACTCACTACCACGGTGCACCAACTCGAAGAGTTCATGACCATCTGTCTCACGGGACTCTCGGGCGGCGTAGCCATGGCAGTGATCATGAGTCTGTTCTTCCTGTTTCAAGCGCCACCGGTTGCCTTCATTACCTTTGTCGGCATTGCCGTAGGCCTTATTGTTTTGGATTGGCTGAGAAGACGCTCGACCGCCGTCACACGGGAGGTCACTGCCACACAGGAGGAAATGACTGACAAGGTGATCGAATACGCCCGCGGCATGGCTGTATTGCGGGCATTCGCGACACCCGATGACGCACTTGCCGCAGCAAAGGCATCCTTTGAGCGGAAACGCCAGGCAGATTACGATCAAGAGCAGGCGGCACAAGGTATCCTCAAGCTCTATGCGCTCGTGTTCAACCTTGCAAGCTGCGGAGTTCTTCTCGCCGCATGCACACTGTATCTGACAGGCGCTCTGTCTCTCTCGTGGGCGCTCACGCTGCTGGTTGCCGCTTTCATGATCTATGGAGAGCTTATCAGCGCGAACAACAGTGCGTTTCTCACCAAGAAGATCGAAGGAGAGCTTAACCGCATTGACGAGGTATGCTCGGTGCCAAAGCAAGACCTTACGGATGAGACGCTCTCGCCTGACGGATTTGCCCTGGCCATGGAGGATGTCTCATTCGGTTACGGTGACGGCCGTCGTGTCATAGAAGGAGTAACACTCTTTATTCCCGAAGGCTCAACCTGCGCGCTTGTCGGCCCGAGCGGCTCGGGTAAAACAACGCTGGTGAATCTGCTTGCGCGCTTTTGGGATGTCGATAAGGGTCACGTTACCATCGGCGGCATTGATGTCCGCGAGGGAACGGCGGAAAGCCTGCTTGCAAACATATCGATGGTGTTCCAGAGCGTATACCTGTTCAATGACACCGTCGAGAATAACATTCGCTTTGGTCGCCCCGATGCACCGCGCGAAGAGGTCATCGCCGCAGCAAAACGCGCACGCTGCCATGATTTCATTATGGAACTTCCTGACGGCTACGACACGGTGCTTGAGGAAGGTGGGGCAAACCTTTCCGGTGGAGAGCGCCAGAGAGTATCCATTGCACGCGCCATCATGAAGGATGCGCCGATCGTCATCCTTGACGAGGCTACGAGCTCGGTCGACCCGGAAAACGAGCACCTGCTTATGCAGGCAGTAACGGAACTGACACGAGGAAAGACCCTTGTTACCATTGCACATCGCCTGAACACGGTGCGCGATGCTGACCAGATCCTTGTGATCGACGGCGGGCGCATCGTTCAGCGTGGTACACATAATGAGCTAATGAAGGAGGCTGGTATCTACCGGCGCTTTATCGAGATGCGCCGGGAAGCTGCTGGATGGCGTATCATACGCTCTTAAACTTCATGGCTACAACTCTATTGTCACTTATAACTTTTCGTCACAGTGGCAATTGCCGCATCCGTCTCTCCAGCAACTGTCTGTAAGAGTGCACGGTCTGCTTTGGCACCTCCACGGCGAGACCATCCGCACAAGGTTTCAACCCAGTACATTACCATGGCTGACGCCTTAAGGTGCATTGAGAAAGCATCATCATGTGCCGTACGTAGTGAAATTTTGGAAGTTCTTCTCTACATACAAGCTTCTCAAGAATTTTCTCAAGCTTTTCAAGGTTTTTACCCTGCTTTTTTGCGCCAAATAGACAACAAAAGAGCTTGGTTGCATGCAACCAAGCTCTTTTACATAGCAAGTTATTACAGGCAAGGCCTTAGCTCAGAACAACGCCACCAAGCCAGCCCCACCTTGGAGTACTCAAAGCACCAAGTTGAGAAATCCAAGAACTTAAACTCTGGCTTCTTACAACACCAGAGAGGCAGTGTCTAACCATGCCGCCACCGATGTAGATACCAACATGACCGTAAATCAAAGCTGCAGCAGAGCCACCAAGGGTAGGAACAGCAATAATCATGCCGGGCTCAATAGCGCTCTGGTCGGTAGAGTAGCACCAGGAGTAATACATATCGCATGCGTTGCCATAGAAGGTGCCAACGCCTGCGTTTGAGAAGACGTTGGAAACCCAAGCTGCACAGAAGCCAGCACCGGTAGATCCGGTATAGCCCGCAGCATTAACAACTGCAGCAGCAGAACCAGAACCAGCAGAAGAGGTTCCTCCTCCGCCACCGCCGCCAGAGTAGCTACTACCGCCACCACTGTCGCTTGATGCAGCAGCACGCTGAGCGGCAACACGCTCTGCCTCCTGCTGAGCGGCAAGAAGCTCAGAATCACGCTGAGCGATAAGCTCTTTTACGTTGTCATCAAGATTTGCAACAACGTTTGCAGCGTCCGCCTGACGAGCAGAAATATCATTAAGCTGAGACTCCTGGGAAGCACGGAGATTCTCAAGTTCAGCCTTCTTATTCTCAAGCTCGGTCTTCTCGGACTGAAGAGCAGCCTTATCAGACTCAAGAGCGGCCTTCAGGTTTTTAACTTCCTCAATCATCTTCTGATCGGACTCAGAAATCTTATCGAGATAGTAAATATTAGAAGTGAGCTCCTCAAAGCTTGCAGAAGAAAGAATCATCTCCAAAGCACCGGCTGGGCCAGCCTTGTAGTTGCTGGACATACGAGCACCAAGTTCTTTTCTCTTCTCGGCAATCTGAGTTTCCTTTTCAGAAATCTCTTTCTGCTTAGCATCAATCTGATTCTGCTTATCTGCAATCTGATCAGAAATAGCGCCAATCTGAGAGTTAGTGTCATTGAGGCTTGCTTGCATGCTAGAGACCTCATTAGAAATCTCATCAAGCAGCTTCTGAGCAGCATCGTAATCGCTACGAGCAGCATCAATCTGAGCCTGGGTAACACCAAAAGCAGGACGGGTATTAATCAGGGATGCAGTAACGGCAGCGGCAGCAATGCCCATGCCGGCAAAAATCTTAAGAGCATCACGACGGTTGAAAAGAGCAGCGCTCTGCTCCTCAATGGTTGTGCCTTGCTGTTTCTTTAAACTCATAAGGGTCTCCTAGAACGTTTAGTAGTACGGTGTGACCTTTGAGAGACTATTCTACCCGAGATACACGATGATATTCAAAAAGATACGTAATTTACAAACTTCCCAAAACGAATTTCGGGAAGTTTTTGCTCTAAATTGTGAGGTCAGAGATAGGATTTAGCGGTTTTCAATATGTGCAACATTTTTTATTGAAATGGTAATCCTACCGTCAGACTCGTGAGAAAATTCTAGGTAACCTGGACGATCCGTTAGGTTTGAGGGAAATGAAATCTCAATTCCCGTATCGGTACGAATTTTATGATTCTTTGCAATTCTGTTAGCAACACCGCGTTTAACAGGAACTTCTTCGGGGAGCTCTCTACTTGCCACCTGAGCCTCGTACTTTTCCTGAATCTCAGGACGCTCCTCAAAGATACGCTTACCAACCTTGATAGGGTCTACTACCTCTTCTACCTCTGCTGCTTCTGCAACGGCAGCCTTAGCACGAGACACCTCAACAGCAGGCTCAAGTCCATATTCTTCTGCTAAGTCTTGAACAATAACAGTTACCTCGCCAATAACTTCATGACTGGAAGCCTCTGATGAGCACTCAAGGAAGAGTTCTGGGATGATGAATTTTCCCTCTCCTGCTACAGAGCGGTCATGATCGTGGAAATCAATGGCGCCCGTGTCCAAGTCAATGACCGCATACGAATCAACCTTTTGCGTTGGAGATGGCAGCGTTGCATCTTGGCGCAAAATCTCATTTGCAGAACCGTTGACGTCATGAATAAAGGCCTGCTTGCGTGGAAGAAGTACGATGGCAAAAAGACGTCTTCCCTCGCCCTCAAATGCCTCAGCCTGAGCGTCCTCATCGTCTGCAGCAGCGCTCGCAAGCGCCTGACCGGCATCGGTATCAATGTAGTCTGCTACAAGTAGATCGCACTGCTCAACGTCATCTGCGCGACGAAGCTCTTCCCAGAACCACTGAGCAATCTGATGAGAAAACTCTACAAACTCAACGTCTCCGTGGGCATACTCCTGAAGACCTCCAGCAAAATTGCTGGTAGGAGCAAACTCTCCGTGCCTAGACTCTGGATTTGCCGTAATTTTACGCAGTCTACGCTGCACATATGACTTTGTCTGACGGTCCTCTAAATCCAAGGTAGATTGAGAGAAGTATTTAGTTCCCGTCTCAAAATCAAAGACGTGAAGAATTGCCTTAGTAACTCTAAGCATGTAAAACCTCGTTTATTGCAGATGTTTTGCTGGCAAGAAACCCTAGTGCTTGACACACATCAGAGGATCGCCAATCTTAACCAGTGGACGACCACCAATCAGTGTTCCGGACTCGCCAATAAGATCGATGCGCTCATACTGATCTGCATTAACAACGGTAACAACTACAACGTTCTCATATCCTGCTTCTTCAATGGCAGCAGCATCAAATGAAATCAGTGGAGTACCGGCCTTGACCTCATCGTTAGCGTGAACGTAACGGGTAAAGCCCTTGCCGTTCATCTCGATGGTGCCAACACCAATGTGAATCAAAATCTCAATACCAGTGTCTGTGGTAAGGCCAATTGAGTGATTGGTTACGTTAGTTGCGGTAACGCGAGCGTTGCAAGGAGCATAAACGCAATCAAGGCCAACAGGCAAAATACCATAGCCCTGACCAAAGAGACCACTTGAGATTACCTCATCGTGAACCTCTTGTACGCTTACCAGAACACCAGAAACTGGTGCATAGATAGTGTCTTCCCTGGTAGCAAATGTAGCCTTCTGAGGCTGCTCTGCTCCGTTAGAAGGAACAAACACATTTTTAACCTTTGACCAAAGACCCATAATGCCTCCTTGAGTATGTGCTCTGCACAGATACCATCTGACATAACGTTTCTATTTTACCTAAGCAAGAAGGACGAATGCCCCACAGAGGAACATCCGTCCTTCTTTCACGAATTTACAACACGACGACGCAACTTACTGCATTCTCTTGGCACCTCTAAAGATGATTGAACGTGCAGCAAAATAGGTAACCAAGAAGTATCCACCATACAAAGCAGCTGCTACTGCAACCACTCCACCAATGCTGCTAGCTACATCAAAGTTGCCAATCGACTTAATGACAGAAACCATAATGGACATCGCACAGGTGGCGTGCGCAGCCGCCATAAGCAGTGGGAACAGGAAGTACACACCAATCTGAACAAAGAGTGCACGACTTGCAAGGCCCTTCTCAGCACCAAGCTCTGCAAGAACTTGATACGCACGAGCATTGTCAGATGCCTCTGAGAGCTGCTGAAGTGCCAGAATAGCAGCGCACGCAATGAAGAGTACCAGGCCAATGTACAACGCCAAATACGTCACAATACCAGAGAGTCCAACAGTAGATTGAATGTACTGAGAAGCAGTGACAACAAGCATCAACGAATACGGGTCGGAATCATTTCCAGTTAGACCACCATCGTCAAAGTACTGCTTCATCTGATTTCGGAACTGAGCTTCAGTAGCATCACCTGGAGTTTGGTAGTTACCTAAGATATAAGAGTTGGTCAAAACGGTGCTTGAAGGGAAACTTTGATCAGCAACAACCACAATTCCAAATGCGGGCATAAGAGCAGGTCCGCCTTGTGTTTGCGCAATGTCGAGTGTTCCGCCAACAGCATGAAGCTTGTGGCCCTCAATGGTGAGCTCGGGATTGTTTGCAAGAGAATCCTGCCAGTATTTTGTGAGATTAGTATCTAGCGTCCAAACCATATAGCCGTCAGTACCAAAGTCAACAGGCTCAAGCCCAGATGCAACGCGCAGTTTGTTGTACTGAGAAGCTCGCATCAAAGTTACGTTTTTCTGCGCAGGATCTTCCTGGCCACTATAGCCGGTAAAGTAATCACTAAAGCGCTTGCCTGTTACAGCATCAATAGAGCCATACGTAAAACTAGGCGTTGTTGGATCACTTTGAGCGTAGTACGTATCTACCTGGAAGGCGTTTTTGATAGTTTTATCCCACTCTGGATCTAGCTTCTGCACTACAGAAAGGTAGTCGTACGAATCTGCTGGACCAGGAGTATAACTGCGCTCTGAGCCTGGATTGATTGCTACAGAAACATCGTACGTTTTAAGCTTAGAGAAACTGGCGTTCATAGAGTCAACAAGCGAGAAGCCCGTACCAAGTCCACAGACTGCCACAAAGAGCATAGCGCAGACTAGAGAGATAGAAACCCAAGCAGTATTAACGCGGGCGTTAAACTGACGCAGGATAAATGAGTGAAGACCCTTGTAGTAGAAGCCCTTCTGCATCTGCATAAATCTGAGCAAAAAACCAGAGATTGAGAAGAAGAAGAGTGCTGTGCCCACCGATACCAAAGCAGTGGCCATGGCAAACTCGTCATCTATCTGTTTTAAACCATTGTGCTGAAGCAGGATATAGGAATAAGCAATGATTCCAAGAGAGGCCAAGAAGAGCAGTACTGAAACGGTAAGGTTTCTTACCTTGACGGTCTGAGTTACTTTGTCTGCGTTAAGAAGGTCAATAAGCTTATAGCGGGACACCGTGGTGACGTTAAAAATCAGCGCAACCACAAACATGACCACAAAGTAAATAACCGTTTGAATCAACGCAGCTTGCGAGAAGACAAATTTGAATGAATCAAGAGTCGTATTGAACATATGGGCCGTTGCAAACATCATAAATTGAGAGATAAAAATACCTGCAACAAGTCCAACTACCAGGGCGAGAAAACCAACAAGCAGTGTCTCAATACTCATAATCTTAGAGACATTTCTCTTGGTCATACCCAGTATCTGGTACATACCAAATTCTTTTTTTCTACGGCGAATCAGAAATTGATTAGCGTAGACAACAAGAAATCCCATAATAACGGCGAGAAAAACGCTTACTCCAGAGATGGTATTACTTAAGAGCTGAACAATGCGTCTCTGGTCTTCAGAAAGATCCAACACCATGGACTGCTGAGTGATTGAATTGAAGGAATAAAACAGTGCAACGCCTACTGCCAATGTCAGAAAGTAAATGCTGAAATCGCGCAGTGATTTCTTGACGTTACCAAGCGCGATTTTACTGTACATCAGCACCCTCTCCTCCCAGGAATGAAACAACGTCCATGATCTGGTCAAAGAACTGCTTACGGGGTTTCTCGCCACGAACTATCTCGTTAAAGATGCGACCATCTTTAATGAAAATGACGCGATGAGCGTAAGAAGCTGCATATGAATCGTGAGTAACCATGGCAATAGTTGCGCCATTACGGTTGAGGTTCTCAAAGCTCTCAAGAAGTGTGCGGGCGTTCTTTGAGTCAAGTGCGCCGGTTGGCTCGTCTGCAAGGACCAGCGAAGGATTAGTGACAATTGCTCGAGCTGCAGCAACGCGTTGACGCTGGCCACCGGACATCTCGTAAGGGAACTTATCAAGTACCTCAGTAATCTGAAGCAGCTTGGCAACGTTTTCTACGCGCTCCAAAACTTCCTGCGCGCGGACATGACCAATGGTTAAAGAGAGCGCGATATTCTCGCGAGCAGTAAGGCTGTCAAGCAAGTTTGCGTCCTGGAAAATAAAGCCCAGACGGTCACGTCTAAAGGCAGAAAGCTCTGCTCCACGCAGGCTGGAAAGCTCTTGGTCATCAATAAAGATGTGGCCTGCAGATGCCTGGTCAATGGTAGAGATACAGTTCAAAAGCGTGGTTTTACCAGAGCCGGAAGGACCCATGATAGCGATAAACTCACCGCGAGCTACAGAAAGATTAATGCCGTCCAGCGCCTTAGTGACATTTCCACGAGTTCCATAGTACTTCTCGAGGTTTTGGCAAACCAAGACGGTGTGAGGGGTAAGTGCTGAAGATTGTCCAGCCACAACAGTTGGCTGAGTTGGAGTTACTTGAGTAGCTGCCATGTTGCGTCCTTTCGTTGGGAGCGAGTAAATCTTGAGATATATACTCCCGCACTACCGTTTACGTTGCCATCGATTGACCTTACGGAAACCTTACGCTTTTCTCACTTTGATGTGTCAAAATATCACTATCAAGCATACGGGAGGGGCATGCTATGCAGTTAGTAATTAAAAGATTTGGGCAGCTTACCGCTAAAGAGTTATATCAAATTCTTTCTCTAAGAGCAGAAACGTTTATTGTTGATCAGCAGATTATGTACAACGATCTTGATAACGTTGATCAAGTTTCTACCCATGTCTTTTATCAGGATACTGACTCGGTAGCTGCATATTTACGCATCATTGATACAGGACAGTCATACAACTCCCCTCTTATTGGGCGCGTATGTGTCAGCAACAAAGGCGCCGGCATTGGCTCAAAGCTGCTGCACGATACCCTCGATTACCTGGCACAAGAAAGTAGTGCTTCCAAGGTGTTAGTTGAGTCGCAACTCAAAGCTCAGCCCTTCTATGAGCGAGCTGGATTTACGCAGGTATCTTCTAAGGTGCTTGATCACTTTGGCGTCCTCCACCATGTGCTCTCTCTTGACCTTGATGCATATCGTCAGACGAGAAACACGATCAATGTTGATGACGTTCACATTTCAATTAGGCCACTTGAACTAGCTGATTTACGTGCGCTGCAAAAGCTCAGCGTGGAGACTTTTGTAGATACCTTTATTGACTCAAACACAGCAGATGATTTGGCAAGTTGTATTGACTCGCTCTACAACACAGAAAAGCTTGCTCGCGAACTTGCTGCTAAACACTCATATTTCTATTTTATTGAGGTAGAAGGTCAAGTAGCTGGTTACCTGAAGCTCAATACGCGTTATGAGCAAACCGAGGGTCAGCGCGATGACTCACTTGAAATTGAACGCCTGTATATCCTTCCACGTTTCAAAGGCCTACACCTTGGATCAAAGCTTATGGAATTTGCCCTTGATCTGGCAAAAGAGAAGGGTAAGAAGCGCGTGTGGCTGGGTGTCTGGGAACACAATGAGCCTGCTAAGGCATTTTATTCACATTGGGGATTCAAGCGCTTTAGTCAGCATACCTTCCCAGTAGGAAGCGATCCTCAAACGGATGAATTGTGGGAACTTCTAATTGAGAACTAGCATAATTGCTGTTAAAAGACTCAAAACCAAAAGTGCATAGGTGCTTATTTTTCTTTCTCTAAATTTAACTATCCTAAAAATTTGCAAGAGGAAGATAGAGACAAAAATGCATGCATTTATCTGCTGTGGATAAGGGAATACTTCTGGATAAAAATGAATTGCTGTATTCAGTACGAGCAAAGCAGCTACGATGTAGTCTGCTTTGCTCGTATTTTCATTATTAATTAGCTTCATTTTAAATCCGTAAAAGACTGGTTGAACGTAATAGAAAAGGTTGAACCTTTACCAATTGTACTGCTCACAGCCAGCTTAAGGCCCATTTTCTTACAGAGTTCATAGCAGAGGTAGAGACCCATACCGGTAGATTTGGCGTACTTGCGTCCATTTTGACCGGTGAATCCCTTATCAAAAATTCGAGAAAGATCCTCTTCAGGAATACCAATGCCATTATCTTTAATGAAGAGAGTGGTTGAAGTAGTTCCCTCACGTGGCTCTGAGACAGAGGCAGAAATCCAAACGTTCTTCTCGCCAGGTGCAAGCTCTGGATTTGAATACTTTGCGGCGTTAATGAGGAGCTGTCGCAAAATAAATTCAAGCCACTTTGGGTCAGCCTTGACCACGTGGGCCAAGTCATCAAAATGCGGAGATACACCAGCGTCAATGAAGACGCGTGCGTTGTTTTTAAGAGCATCTTTTACGATGGACTGCAAATTAACGTCTCGAATAGAAAAATCTCGATCTACAGTTGCGCTGCGGGCGTAAAAGAGCGCCTGTTCTACCAGCGATTCAATCTTAGTGAGCTGTGTTTGAACGTCATCCATAGGCAACGATGGATTATTTTGAGCAACCAAATGAGCTGCGGCGATGGGAGTCTTAATCTCATGCACCCACATCTCAATGTACTCGCGATATTCCTTTGATCGCATATGCTCATCAGCAAGCTGGTCCATCATAGACTTGGACATGCTTGAAAGTGCGTCCTTAAAAAGCTTCTCCTCCAGCGTTGAAGGTGTGTCCAGCATGGTAGGAACCAGATAGCTCTCTTTATTAGTTGCCGCTAAATTCTCAGCAAGCTGCTGGTAGAACCAACGACGATGAAAATAATCGGCTAGAAGTGCCGCCACTCCTACTACCCACAAGACCAGGATACAGTAGGCAATAGCAAACGCGTTAAGTCCAACACCTTTAAGCATAAAGCCAATTAACGTGCTGCTAGCTATAAGCGCAAGAAAGAAAATAGTTCGATTTTTTAGATACTTGAGAAACGACATGGCGGCCTACTCGATAACGTAGCCAAGCCCGCGGCGTGTCATAACAAAATCCTCAACGCCAATGCTTGCAAGAGTATTTCTGAGGTGGCTAATGTTTACCGTCAACGTATTGTCATCAACAAACTCGTCCGACTGCCACAGTTCTTCTTGAATACGCTGGCGAGAAACAACCGTTCCCGCGTTTTGCATCAAAAGTGAAAGTATTCTGAGCTCGTTTTTGGTCAGCTCGACGCTCTTCTGATTTGCAGAAACTTTGCAGGAAGAAGAATCAAGCGTCACACCTGCATGTGAAAGCTTTGTTCCTGTTGTGACATCGCTATTTGCACGCCTCAAAACCGAAGTAATGTGCATAAGCAAAATCTGGGTATTGTACGGCTTGGCGATAAAATCGTCTGCTCCTAACGAGAGCACCATAAGCTCATCAAGATCCGTGTTTCTGCTGGTAACTACAATGATGGGAACGTTTGAGAGCTGTCGTACTTCTCGACAAATCTGTTGTCCGTCAATACCTGGGAGGTTAAGGTCCAACAGAACCAGGTCTGGATGAGCAGCAACAATTTGTTGAGGTGCAGACTCAAAAGACGTGAGAGCCTGGGCCTCAAAGCCGTTTCTTTGTAGCAGGAGCACCAACTCTTGCTGAATCTGATGGTCATCCTCTACTACCAGGATTTTTGTCATATGTGCTCACCTCCTACTGTGCTATGCAAGTCCTACAAAGCGCTGGGCGTTTTCCCACAGTATGGTATACGTCTTCTCTTTGGGGATATCAAGTCGCTGCCAACGAAGCTCCGCCAAGCGCTCAACCGTGTGCACCACCATCGCTGGCGTGCACTCCCCTCCGCGCAAAGGCTCTGGGGCCATATAGGGGAAATCGGTCTCTGAAATCAGTTGCGCCTCTGGACAGGAAATCATTGCAGCTCGAATATCATCAGAGCGCTTAAACGTTGCCGCACCACCAAAGGCAACAAAGCAACCAAGGTCTGCAAAAGGCTTCATGACCTCAGGACCGTCGGTGTAGCAATGCAGGTCACAGCCTGCCTTAGGCACACCCATACGATTTAGTATTTCAAACGCCAAATCATGAGCGTGCGTAGTATCAGCACCATCACGTAAGTGAAGCTCAACGCGTTGATTGTGCTCGTGTGCAATTAAGAGCTGGCGTTCAAATGCTTGGCGCTGGACCTCTTCTGGGACCTCACAGTACGGTCCAAAATCAAGGCCAATCTCTCCCACACCGACGCAAAGAGGGTGCTCAAGTAACTCAAACAAGCGCTTTTCAGCCTCTTGGTTATAGTCTGGTGCACTATAGGGATGAGCACCAACCACAAAATACGTGTGCTCAAACAAATACTCTGCAGGTAAATCGCAGGGTACGCAGAGATTTGCTTCAGACAGCTTTGTATAAGCAGCGCGAGCCGCGCTAAGAGTATCCTCAAACCATGCAATAAAAGCGCTGGTGTCTGCCCACTTACGAGGGAACTCCGTTGCAATGTCTACGGGCACAATAAGCATGCGCACGCCTGCCGCAGCAGCACGCGCAAGAGACTCCGCTGCACTGTGCTCGTGGAGACTGCCCAGGTGACCATGGGTATCAGCAACAGGTGCTAAAACGCGAGGTGTTGGACGAGGCGTGCCGTAGATGTCGTGGAATAACTGACCGTCAGAAAATGAAAGTGCGTCCACTTCTTCTGCTGGTAGATGATGCTTTTTCTTACTCACTCAAAGGCTCCAAAGCAGCTGCAAGACGAATAAAATCTTGGCTGGTCAAAACTTCTGCGCGCACCGTAGGTGCAATTCCTGTGGCGAGAAACGCCTGGTCTAGCTTGTCTTTATCAAAGCCGGAGGCGCTCATTGAATTACGAATGGTCTTTCTGCGCTGAGCAAAGGCAGCGTCAATAACCCTCATGGTATGCAAGAGCTCTTCTTTAGAAAGAAGCTTGGAGGTCACCGGGTTTCTCGCGATGGTGCGATCAAGGCGGACCACAGCAGAGTTAACGCGTGGTGGAGGCATAAAGTTGCCAGGACCCACTTCAAACCTGCCAGTAACCTGCGCAAATAAAGACAGCTTTGCGGTGTAAGCGCCATATGCCTTGGTAGAAGGTTTGGCAGCAATTCTGTCGGCCACCTCAGCCTGCACCATGACTGCCGCTCGCTCAAGCGAAGGAAGCTCCTGGAAGAACTTAAGAATCAGCGTAGCTGCCACCTGATACGGCAGATTGGATACAAACTTAGTTGGCATCGGGGTGTTCGGCGCTGCGTCATGAGCAACGGTCGGAAGCGTGTTGTAAGCCTCAGCAAGCTTCTGCGGCGTAATTGCTAGAGCGTCTCCCATAACCAGCGCAAACGAGTCTGGATGAGGCTCTTTGCAGGTTACCGCCAAGACTTGCTCCAGTTCAGAGTCTGCTTCAAGCGAGCAAACCGCACGGGCGCGGTCGAGCAAGGCAACCGTAAGGGTACCCAGGCCGGGCCCGACCTCAACGACCACGTCGGTAGGCTGAACCTCTGCAAGCTGGACGATCTTCTCGATAACGTGGTCTTGTACCAGGAAGTTTTGGCCCAGCCTGTATTTGGTAGCAAGGCCAAAACGTTCCAGCGTTTCTTTAGTGGCGCGTTGATTAGCAAGCCACGATGTTTGATGCGATGCGTGCTCCGACACGATTACTTGCTTGCAAGACGTGGGAACAGAGCGTCTCCCTTAGAGACAGCCAGGCCGCCCTGAAGCTTGCCCCATACGCACTCGCTGCGGGTATCGGTAGAGGTAATCTCTGCCTCGTCAAGGCTCATACGGCGCAGAACCTCTGCAGACGTAGTAGGCATGAATGGCATAAAGAGATGTGCGCAGATGCGGATAGACTCAAGCAGCGTATAGATAATCTCTGCAAGCTCTGATGCGCGCTCAGGGTCTTTTGCCACTGTCCAAGGTGCAGCGTCCTCAATATAGTGGTTAGCTGCGTGGACAAGCTCCATGATGATGTTCTTAGCGCCTACGTAGTCCATCTTCTCCATGCAAGCGGCGTAGCGGTCATAGATGCCCTCAGCCAGCTTGCGCAGAGGATGGTCTGCAGCAATAGAAGATCCATCAAAAGTTGGAGTGACGCCCTCAAAGTACTTATCGCTCATATTAAGGGCGCGAGAAACCAAGTTACCCCAGCTATTTGCCAGGTCAGCGTTATAGACCTGCTCCATGCGCTCAAAGGAAATGCCGGAGTCCTCGCCAGGAGTGACGTCGGTCATGAAGTAGTAACGGTAGCCCTCAACACCCAGCAGGTCCAAAACGTCCTTAGGTGCAATGGCGTTTCCGCGAGATTTACTCATCTTCTCAACAACGCCGGTCTCAGAGTTGCGGACGTTCAAGAAGCCGTGAGCAAAGATGTGCTCAGGAACTGCCTCACCAAGAGCCATAAGCATTGCAGGCCAAATGACACAGTGGAAGCGGATGATATCCTTACCAACAACGTGCATTTGAGCTGGCCAGAAACGCTTTCTCATGGCAGCAGCCTCTGGACTATCATCACCGTAGCCAACAGCGGTGTAGTAGTTAAGAAGAGCATCAAACCAGACGTAGGTTACGTGAGACTCATCAAAAGGAACTGGAACACCCCAGTCAAAACTGGTACGGGATACAGAAATATCCTGGAGGCCAGACTCAACAAAGCTGCGAACCTCATTGGCGCGGAAGTCTGGCTCAATGAAATCTGGGTGCTTAGCATAGAGCTCAAGCAGTTTATCCTGGAATGCAGAGAGCTTGAAGAACCAAGACTCCTCAGAGACACGCTCAAGCTCACGATGGCAATCTGGGCAGAGGTGGGCGCCCTTGCAACCAGCCTCTTCATCTGCCTTCTCTACCTGGGTCTCGGTGAAGAAGGTTTCCTCGTGGATGCAGTACCAACCATCGTAAGATCCCTTATAGATAAAGCCAGCCTCACGCATGCGCTCCCACAGATACTGGACAGCTTTTACGTGGCGCTCATCGGTAGTACGGATGAAGTCATCATATGAGATATTCAGCTCTTCATAGAGTCCCTTGAAGAAAGGAACCTGCGAGTCACACCATGCCTGTGGAGACAAACCGTGATCAGCTGCAGCAAGAGCGACCTTCTCGCCATGCTCGTCCATACCGGTGAGGAAGAAGACGTCGTAACCAGCAGCGCGTCTAAAGCGAGCCTGGATATCGCAAAGCAGGGTGCAGTACGCAGTTCCTAGGTGTGGCTTTGCGTTGACGTAATAAATTGGAGTGGTAATAAAGTATGACGGCTTGGCCTCGGGCATAATGACTCCCTTTGTGTAAGTTGCAATAACTTATCCAGTATAGAGCAAATGCTGGGCGTTCTTTGTGTTGGTATGGTGATTATGCCTCGTGAGCAAGAATTGCCTGGTATGCCTCGTCACGCGCAATACCAAACTTCTGAGCAAGCTCCTTGGCCAAGGCCGATTTTCTCGTGCCAGCTGCAAGGCCAGCCTCTATTGCGTCTTCAAGCGAGAGCTGAGACTCTCCTTCTTCCTGCAATGATGCAGAGGCAAGCTCTTCATCTGTGGGAGCTGCAATGACCAGAACACACTCGCCTTTGAGGTTCTCTTTTGCTGCAAGAGTCTCAACAAGGCAAGGAGCCACATCGCGTACCACTTCTTCGTGCAGCTTAGTAAGCTCCCTAACAAGAGCCACCTGCCTGGTAGGAAACACCTCGGCTATGGCCTCAACCGTTGCAAGCACTCTAAACGGAGACTCATACAGCACAATAGTGCCAGGAATTGCCGCAAGCTGCTGCAAGCGCTGAACAATCTGCCCGTGCTTTCTAGGCAAAAAGCCTTCGAAGAAGAAATGGTCACTTGCCAGGCCCGATGCAACAAGTGCGCAGGTCACCGCAGAAGGGCCCGGAATAACCTCTGTTGCAAGTCCTTCTGAAAGCGCCGCATCAACCAAATGCTGGCCCGGGTCAGAGATGCCTGGCATACCCGCATCTGACACAAATGCAACACGCTGACCAGCACGAAGCCTTTCAAGCGTTGGCTCAATTTGCGACTCAATAATATTTTGATCACAGCGCTGCAGTGGTACGTGAATGTCAAATGCCGAGAGGAGCTTTGAGGTCACGCGCGTGTCCTCACATAAAATGACATCCGCTGCTGCAAGCGTTTCTTTAACGCGCGGTGACGCGTCCGAAAGGTTACCAATAGGCGTGCCCACAATAGACAGTTTACCTGCTAAAAGAGTAGATTCTGTCATTACTCGAGCATTCCCCTCTCAAACGTTGCAAGCGCAACGCGTGCGTCCCATGCAGCCAAAAATGCAGAGGTCTTCCAAGTCTGGAAGAACCACGCAGGACACGTATTGTACACTTTGAGCTGGCCTGAAGTATAAATGCGCTCAAGTGCAATTCTTCCTTCTGCCGTCATAGCACCGTCAATGCTAGGCAGTGACGCCGACCACTTGCCCACCATGACTGGCAGACCACCAGAGGCAGACGTCTTCAAATACGCTTCGTTTTTATCAATCAGCTGCTGAACGCCACGAGGACCTGAGCAATCAATTCCCTCACAAGGTTTATCAAGATGAGCGTCAAGCCAAACGTTTTGATAAGCCTGCTGGCTCATAAAACGCCTAAATCCCTGAGGCCAGCCACCATCTGGGAGAATAACCACAGGCTCTTCTCCCGCCACAGATCTAATAGCCTCATACGCACGGCGATAGTAGTTTCTGAGCGAGTGACCAGGGATACCATCTGTGAGCTTAAAGCCCTTGCGCACACGAGGCTTAACCTCATCGGCTACTTCAATGCCATAAAAACCACTGCGGTGAGCATAGTGAAGGGCAAGCTTATGCAGAATAGAAAGGGACTTCTCCCCAGAAATTCTGGTGCGTGGAGCACCACCTGGCTGGTCATTTAAGCCATCAGGCAGGCCTGGATTTACTGCTAGCACAAAAATAACGTGTAGACCAAGCTCTTCTGCCCATTCAAGAGCCCTATCAAGCTCAGTAATGCAGCTTACATACGGTGTACCTGCGGCTTCTTCGTCAAAAACGTACCAAGGCACAGAAATTCTTACCGCATTAAAACCACGTGCGGCAATGCTGACAAAGTCAGAACTCTGGATAAATGAAGAACGATGCGCTTTAACAAGATTGTGGTAGGCCTCAACACCAAGTGGCTTAATGAGCTGAGCTTCATCAACACAGCCTGTACGTGCAAACGGCTCAGGAGTTACCCACGGTTCAAGCGTAAGCCAACCGGTTAAATTGACACCCCGCAACGCTCCGTGAGCCATGAAATTCCACCTCGCCAAAAGATAAAACCTCTACATACGTAGAGTATACCCATCGAGGTTATGTTGCTCACATGAGCTTCAAAAAACTACAGGTTACTTCATATTTTTTGAATAAATGGCGCAATTGTTAGGTGTCTCATCAACCTCAACAGAAGATACAGGTAAGCCGTCCGCTTCAAGTTGCTCAAACAGATACTTAGCCAGATTTTCTGCTGTTGTTCTGAACGGCAAAATAGTGAGCGAGAAACCCTCTTCTTTAAGACAGGCCAACGTCTTTTCAGAAAGTGAGCCTTCTTCAATCAAAAACGTATGGTCAAGAGAGTCACACAGTGCACGAACTTTGCGTTTAAAGACACCAAAGTCCATAACCATGTCCTTTTCTGTGCCAGACTCACCAAGCTCTGCAGCAGAAATACAAGTGGTTACGTGCCAGCGATGACCATGCAGATTCTCACACTTGCCGTAGTAGTTTGTAAGAAAATGCGCTGAGTCAAAGGCATATTCAGTCTTAAGCGTATACATTACTCGTTGTCCCTCGAGCCGCGACCGCGATCATCGCGTCCAGCTCTTCTATGTCTACGACGTGCAGCGTTTTGTGGCTGAGTGTCTCTAGATGCAGCGGTAGGCGCACCATTAGAACCAGAAGTATTCTGTGGAGCACTCTGTGGGGCGTTCTGGGTCTTCATGCCCGCCCTATCACCTGGACGACGAGTCCTCTTTGCACGAACTGGTGCCTGTGCCTCATCGGCTTTCTGTGGTGCCTGAGGAGCATCTGTCCTTCTAAAGCGCTTACCCTGAGGCTGCTTCTGTGCAGGAGCTGTACCCTGCTCATTTTTCTGAGGAGCCTGAGTATTTGCAGTGCCCTCTTCTGTTGCGTGATGACGGCGGCGGGTACGACGAAGCGTATCTGTTGCAGCATCAAAAGTACTAGAACCAGGATTGACCTGAGCATTCTTCGAGGTTCTTACACGACGGGTGCGAGAAGAACTTTGAGTGCCTTGTTCTTCTCGAGCGTTTCTTGCTCCAGAGTTCCTAGCGTTTTCCTGCTTATTTGCAGAGTTCTGCTCGGAGCGCTCGCGCTTGCGCCTTGGAGCCTCTGTGACAAAGAGATCAGGGTTAATCTCTGGCTCTTCATCAACAATCAGACCGTTTGCCCTATCAAGTTCTGCCAGAGCCATCTGAACCTCAACAGATTCAAGGCGCTCAAGTGCAGTGCGAGAAACGCTGTCTGGCCTGCAAGAACAGCCAAGGTCTTCCGACTTCTGCTGAGCCGCAGGAGATGTGTCCATATCAGCAAGAGGAATACGTACCACCTTGCCACTCTCAAGACGAAGCGCAATCTCCTCTTTTGGCGTGTTGTACTCAACAATTTTTGCCATACCCAGAGGAGTCTCAATGACAGCATTGCGCTTTGGAGCGCGGTTCTTAAAGTCACGATAAGCTTCAAACTCATAGCGCAAGCAACACATTAAGCGGCCGCAAGCACCAGAAATCTTAGTGGAGTTCAGAGGCAAATCCTGCTCTTTTGCCATGCGGATAGAAACTGGCTCAAAAGAGAGGCCAAACCTTCTACAGCAGAGCTCTTGTCCACAGTGACCGTAGCCACCAATAACCGCTGCTTCTTCCCTAACGCCAATCTGACGCATGTCAATGCGCTCGTGGAGCTCATGAGAAAGCTCACGAACAAGCTGCCTAAAGTCCACACGATCATCAGCCGAGAAGTAACACACGACCTTCTCGCCATCAAAAAGGTACTCGACGCCAATAGGCTTCATCTCAAGTTCTTCTTGAACAGCAAACTTCCTAAATACAGGAAGCGCGGCCTCGCCCTTAGCGGCAAGCTCTTCTGCGCGAGCAAGGTCTTCTTCAGTTGCTACACGAACAACATCTTTGAGCTCAGCTTTGTTTGTCTTGTACTCAAACTCTTCCTGTGAAATCTCACGAGGATCAGCAACAGCAAGACCAATCTCTAGACCGCGCTCGGTCTGACAAATGACGTGGTCACCTTCAAGAACGCCGGAATCCTTTGGATCAAACCAAAGGTCGCGCGCGGCGTATTCAAATTTCACCGGGACAACGGTGGGCATGTAAGTGCCTCCTTGATATGCAGCAGCATAACCTCAAGGGTTAGCTGGGGAGAAACAGAGCGGTCCAGGTTGTATTGAGCCTCTTGCACAGCAGCTAAAGCTCCAAGAACACCCTGGGTATGAGTTTGAGATGCAACGCGGTCGATAATGCCTGCTGCATCCGTATTTACTATTTCTTCATCAACTGCCTCGCAACATAAAAGCACGTCGCGAAGAAGCGATTCCAGAATTGCCAACATTTCTATGATACCCGAACGTTCGCGTGCTGTGAGTTCTCGCTTATTGGCAGCTTCAACTTGCTTTAACGCAGCGCTGGTAAGAAAGTCCTCGTTTTGGGCAAGCGCCTCCTCTTGGGCACGTCTTACGTCACCTAAAGGAATTTTTGCAGCTTCTATCAGCTCTTTTGCGGAAGTAAGCACATCCCACGAGTCGTTTCTGAGTAGGTTGCCAAAAACATCAATGAGCTGTCTGCGAATGTTTTTTCGCGTAGAAGACTGCAAAAACTCCACAGCTCTACCAGGGGTTCCTGTTGCTGCAAGCGCAATACGAGCTTCCTGCTCTGTGGCGGAAATCTCTCGCATAATAGCGGCTTTAGCAGCAGCGTCAGTGAGTGTTCTAAACGCAACTACCTGACAACGAGAAACAATGGTGGGAAGCACCGCAGAAGAAGAACGTGCAGACAGAATAAAGATGGTATCTGCAGGTGGCTCTTCAATAGTTTTGAGCAGTGCATTTGCAGAATTTTCTCTGAGCAAATCAGCGCGGTCAATCACGTAAATCTTATGAGTTGAGCGCATAGGCGCCAGACTAACATCAGCGATGAGCTGACGAATCTGCTCAATGAGGTAGCCATTTGCGGAGGCTGGGGTAAGTACGTGAACGTCAGGATGAGTACCACGAGAAATACGAATGCAGTCGTCACAGGCAGCGTCACCACCCTGAGCACAGAGAACACACTGCGCCAGAGCTTTGGCTGCAAGACCTTTACCAGAGCCAGGAGCTCCTACAAACAGATAGGCGTGGCCAAGCTTGTGCTCATGAAGTGCGCGCGCAAGCAGATTTTGAACTTGAGGTTGATCCTGAAGACGGGTAAGTGCCTGAGGAAGTGGATAGGTGCTATGAATAGCATGTGTGCTCTCTTGAGTCATAAACGCATCACTCACCAAGCTCACAAATACCTGGAATAAGATCTGCTAACAGCTGACGAGTACGTGCGCGAACCTCATCAATTGTGCCATCTGCATCTACAGCTTTTACACGCTCTGGCTCATTTTGCAGAAGTTGCTTATAACCAGCAAAAACTCGCTCCTGGAAGGCAACACCTTCTGCTTCTAGCCTATCGGCATCATTTTGCGTAGCACGCGCATGAGCAACTGTTGGCTCGAGCATAAAAACAAGAGTTCTATCAGGAGAAACCCCACAGCTTCCCAAGCGATTTGCACGATGAACGAGGTCTGTATCAAGACCGCGACCAGCTGCTTGATAGGCAAAGGTGGAGTCATAGAAGCGATCACACAAGACAACTTTGCCCGCAGCTAGAGCTGGTCGGATAACCTCTCCTACCAGCTGGGCACGACTTGCTTCATAGAGTAAGAGCTCACACTCATCGCACATCATGCCGTTTTCTGGATTAAGCACCACGCCTCTAATCTGCTCAGAAATAGCAGTGCCGCCAGGCTCACGAACAAAGACCACATCAAAGCCAAGAGCTTCAAGGTCTTCTCGCAGAAGAGAAGCTTGTGTTGACTTGCCACAGCCATCAACGCCTTCAAGCGTGATAAACAAGCCTTGAGATGTACGTGCGTCTTTGTTCATGCTTCCCTCCCTCTTAACTATCTCACGATACAGGCAGATTGTGTTTCTCGCCATGAATATTCTAAAGGTTTTGCGCATTTCCACATGAAAGGTGCTCAAAAATGGGTAAAAATACGTATGGAGCGGGCGTTGGAGAGGGACGCTCGTTCTTCCGAAAACGGTGCACCTCTCGATGCACCGTCATACGTTTACTTTTTTGCTGCCTTGGTGGATTTGGTGCCCTTAGTACTCTTACGAGCGCCTCTACGCGAGGCAGTTTTCTTTTCTTTACCAGGGCAATCATAGTTTGGACAAAGCTTCCAAGGACCACGCTGAGTAGTAACAACCACCATAGGAGCACCGCAGTCTGGGCACACCTCATCGGTCTTCTCGAGCTTTCCACGAGCAGGCAGAGGATAGCTGGTCTCGCACTCCTCGTAGTTGGTGCAGCGAATAAAACGCTTACCCGTGCGCTCTGACTTATGAGCTACCAGATCCCCATGCTTGCCATTAGCCTTACAGGTTGGGCACTCGCCCACAATAAGGTCTGGCTCCGCATTTGTAGGACAAGCAGGATTGATGCAAGTCTCATACGCACGCTGTCTAAACGGCTGAACCTTTACGCGAGGAGCACCGCACTCTGGGCAGACGCCAGCCTCTCCCTCAAGCGGCTCAACGCGTCCCTGAGGCAGTGGATAGGTAACATCGCAGTCTGGCCAACCCATGCAGCCAACAAAGCTTCCACGAGTCTTCAGAGAGCTCTTAGCAACCAAGTCTTTACCGCACTTAGGGCAGGTTCCCACCTTTGCGTCAGCAGTAACTGCATCAGCAATGGCCTCAGACAGGTCTTCTTTGTGGTCAATAAGCGTATCAATCATGCCTGCAAGCAGGGTTCTTGAGTGTGTAACAACACCATCACGCGTATCTTTGCCCTCAGCAACGCTTGTCATATCGGACTCAAGCTCTGCCGTCATATCAGGCGAGGTAATGTGTGGCGCAAACTGCGAGAGCGCATCAACAATTGCCATACCAAGCTGGCTTGGCTCAACAGGATCATTCTTGAGGTATTTACGCTGGTAGAGCGTATCAATAATGGAGGCACGCGTGGACTTTGTACCAAGACCTCGCTTCTCCATCTCTTGAATAAGCTTGCCCTGGCTATAGCGAGCAGGCGGCTCTGTCTGCTTAGCGTCAAGCGACAAAGACTGAATAGAGACAATCTCTCCCTCGCCGACATCAGGAATCTGATCGTCTTTTTTAAGGCCGAAGGGATAAATCTCTCTAAAGCCTGGCTCAGCCAGTACGGTTCCATTTGCAACAAACGGCTGACCAGCAACATCAAGCGTGATCTTAGTGCCACTCATAGTAGCCGGACCCATAAGAGTTGCAAGGAATCTACGAGCAATTAAGTTATAGAGCTTCCAAGCTGCAGGCTGCAAAGCATCTGGATTTGCAGCTGCTGTTGGATAAATTGGTGGGTGGTCAGTAGACTCCTGCTTGCCGCGAGTAGCGTGAAGCTTTGGCTGACCCAAAAGCTTTTTGCAGGTAGGAGCATACTGAGGAACTGCAGACAGCGTACGGACACAGTCCTTCAAATCAAGCGAACTTGGATAAACCGTGTTATCAACACGAGGGTATGAAATCAAGCCGTCCATGTACAGAGACTCTGCCAAACGCATAGTTCTAGCTGGCGAGATACCCTCTGCAGCTGCAGCTGCCTGCAGCGACGTGGTGTTAAACGGAGCTGGTGGCTGCTGCTTTCTGCTACGAGACTCAATCTCGACAACCGTTGCCTGCGTCTGATCTTTAACAACTGCGTAAGCTGCATCTGCTTCAGCTTGATCCCAGAACCTTGCGGTCTGATGAACCATCTTAAAGGTTGCATCCGCATCATCTTCTGGAGCAGCAACACCAGAAATAACCCAATAATCTTCTGGCTTAAATGCCAAGCGCTCACGCTCGCGCTCAACAACAAGTGCCAGCGTAGGAGTCTGAACACGACCAGCAGAGCGCGTATTGCCCAGACCTCCAAAGCGTGCAGTGGTCAGGTAACGGGTCAGTACAGCACCCCAAATGAGGTCGATATACTGCCTGGACTCACCTGCTGCAGCCAAGTTGTAATCAAGATCCACCAGGTTATTGAAGGCAGTCTCAATCTCTGTCTTAGTAAAGGCGGAGTAGCGTGCACGAAATACTGCCAGATTAGGATTAACCGAGAGAACCTGTGCCAGCGCATCAGAGCCAATAAGCTCTCCCTCGCGGTCAAAGTCTGTGCCGATAATGACAGACTCTGCCTTCTTAGCAAGGTTCTTGAGGGCGCGAATAATTTCTTTTTCTGCAGGCTGTTTATCTACAGGAGCCCAAATCAAATAGGGCAAGCTGGGGATTTTCCAGCCCTTAAGGTCAACGCCATCTGCCATAAAAGGCTTGCGCTTAACCTTATAAGGAGGACGCTCAAGGCCATCTGGAACATCTGCAGGAAGGTGTTCCCCTTCTGCAGTTTCTCCATACCAGCCCTCTTCCTTGTCAAACTTGAGAGCCAAAGGAAAATCCGGTTGCAGAATATGACCACGAAGACCAATAGCGACATGGTCTTCTCCGCCACGTCTAAAACGATAAACAGGAGTGTTGTATACCTTGTCTGTCTCAGGCTTACCCGATTCAGACAGAAGGCGAGCAATCTGCTGCGCTGCGTCGTTTTTCTCGGTAACAACTAGAATCAAAGAACAACACTCTCCAAAGTAAAAATGAAACTATTAGATTTTGTCTAGCTCATGCTGCTCGTAGTCCTCGCGGCTCCACTTAAGAGCGGCTTTGCCATCACGGGCAATAATGACGTAGCGAGCAACGGCCAGAGCAACTTCGTACAGCAGAATAAGAGCTGCAAACATCAAAATCATGGTGACAGGTGATGCGTCAGGAGTGACTACTGCAGAAAGAATCATCAGGCCAACATAGACATAGCGCCACTGCTCACGCATATCCTTGTAAGGAACAAGGTGAAGAATAGCCAGGTAGAAGATAACTAGTGGAAGCTGGAACGCAACGCCAAAGCCAATCTCAAACATCATAATAATGTTGAGATAATCGCTTGCCTCATTAATAGTTCCTGCAAACTCCTGCGACTGACCAATCATCCAACCAATTGCAGTGTTCAAAATGATGAAGTAGCAGAACAGCATACCCAAGAAGAACAAGGTAATCATGGCTGCCACGGTAGGAACAACCCACTTGCGCTCTTTAGCGTTAAGTGCAGGCAAGAAGAAAGCCATAATCTCCCAGATGATAATAGGTGTGCAGATAATCACCGAGAAGAAAAAAGCTACCTTAAACCTGATACTAAAGCCGCCGAGGACCGAGATAACCGTAAGCTTACCATCGGTCAAAAACTCCCTGATAGGGTCAATCAAGATCTCAATCAATGCAGGCGTTGCAAAATAAATAATGATCGCGGTAACAAAAAGCGATACCACCACAATGGTCACGCGGCGACGGAGTTCTCCCAGGTGATCAAAAAGTGGCATACGAGCTGGAGTAATAGGCATTACACACGAAAGCTGGACTTATGCGTCCTGGCTTTCTCCCTCCTCTCCAGCAACTTCTTCTTTCTTGTCTTCTGCCATAGAGCGAGAAGAACGTGCAGATCCAAGGTTATAGAGGTCTTTTGCAGATGGAGCTGCAGCAGGAGTTTCTTCTGCAGCCTGAGGTGCCACGTGCTTAGTTGCCTCTGTAGAATCATCGGAGAAAGCAACAGAAGACGTAGCTTGTGGTGCAGCAGCAGGAGCTTCTTCAGCAGAAACGGCCTCTGGCTGCTCAGCCTCCTGGGTCTGCTCAGCTTGCTTATTCTGCTCAGCCGCCTCAGCAGCAGCCTTCTCAGCTGCCTCGCGCTCCTCCTTGAGGCGAGCACGACGCTCAGCAAAGGTCTCCTGATGGTCAGTATCCTCGCGGTCAGCATCAGATGCAGCATTTTTGAGCTGCTCGGAGCGCTTGGGCTTCTCGTGAAGTGCATCCGCTGCAGGGTCAAGTAAGTCTGCACGGACAACTTTATTAAAGCCTTCTTGCGCGTTCTGGAACTGTCTAAGAGCGCGGCCAAGCGTGCGACCCATACCAGGTAATTTATCAGGACCAAATACTAAAAATGCAAAGAGCAAAATTAGTACGAGCTCTGTTTCTCCAATGCCAAACACAAGCAATACCTTTCTGGAACAAACATAAACAAGCTCTTTGAACCGTTTCTCAAAGAGCTTGCAAGTTACCAAACCTACTTGCGAACGTTAAGGTCTTTATCGACCCCAAGAAGCGAAAAGACACGCTCCACGTTTTTCTGAGGATTTGCAACAACAAGCACAGAACCACTCTCTTGTGCTCGATGTGCAGCACCCACTAAAACGCCAATGCCCGTCGAATCAATATAAGCTACCTCAGCAAAATCAGCTTCAACTTCTTTTGCTCCATCGGCGAGCGCGGTATCCAAAGCATCGCGAAGCTCAGAGGCGTTTGATACGTCTACCTCGCCCTCAATGCGAATAATGGCCTTTTCATCTGTAATTTCAGAGCTTATCTCTAGTGCCATAACTCCTCCTTACTTAGTGTTATTTGAAGAGGTAGAGGTGTTTCCGTTTAATGCATCAAGAACTTTCTGCGCATTATCCCTCACACCGGCGCTATTATCGGAATCTTTCTCAATTGCCTTCTGCAGTGCCTCTTTTGCAAGATCTACTTGATCAGTAACACGATACATCATTCCCAAATTAAGCCAACCGTTAGCATAGTCTGGAGAGCGATCTGTTACTGCCTTAAGCGCCTCAACGGCACCCGTTTGGTCTCCTGCATAGAACTGCGCAATAGCCCTATCAACACGAACCTCATCAGAATCATTTGAAGCAAGATACGTATCGTACTCGGCAATTGCTTTGTTAATCAGCTGCAAAGATTGCTTCTGAACAGAGTCATCTTGGGAAGAACTCTTAAGTGCCATTCCCCAACCTAAATAGGTACGAGCCAAATCAAGATGTGCTGGCAGATTATCTGGGTTGGACTGAATGGCAGACTCTTTTTCTTCTGCCTGTTTCTGATAGACCTGGTTAATAGCCTCAGGAGAATTTTGCTGAGTCTGATGCTGCTTTTGCGAGTTAGAGAAAATGCTGGCAAGAGAAGGCAACATCATAGATATAGCAATAAAGAGCGAGAATACGCCAATAGCAATCTTCATGCCTGTAGAAGGACCTGGCTTTTTAGGAGCCTCATCGGGCTTGCGGTCCTTTGCCTTCTTTTTTGCTGTCTGGTTTGCCATGGCAACCAGCTCTTTTTCTGCCTTCTGTTCTGGTGTAAGTTCTGGCTTTGAAGTATTAGTTGGCATTCAACATCCAATCGCTTTTTCTAAACATAACTTATCAAGATACGGCAGAATGGGCCTACTTTCAAAGGAAATACCAAAGTTACACAAGCTATCCCCAGACGCTCTGGCCACGATCAACTTTTGCAAGTCGAGCACTTACCTGTTTAACAGCAACAATAAACACATCAAGTGCTGCATCAAGCTCTTCCAACGTTGGGTAACTTGGAGCAATTCTGATATTAGTGTCAAAAGGATCCTTGCCGCATGGCCACGTAGCTCCTGCAGGTGTCATGGTAACGCCCAGTTCATTAGCGCGAGAAACAATTGCGCGTGCAGAGCCAACGGGACCATCAAACGAGACAAAATAGCCTCCCTTAGGGTGAGACCAGGTTGCAACGCCTAAATCTCCTAGACCCTCCTGCAATTTGCGTTCAACCAGTTCAAAACGTGGTCGAAGCAGCTCGGCATGCTTTTGCATATGGGCTTCAATACCTTGAGCATCTTTGAGAAAACGCACATGTGCCAGCTGCGAGATTTTCTCGGGAGAAACTCGAGCAACCTTGAAAGCGCTCTGGATTTCTTTAATGTCTGCAGGGCTCGCAGCAACCCACGCCATGCCTGAGCTTGGGAAGGTTACCTTTGCCGTTGAGGCAAAAGCAATTACCAGGTTCTTTTGAGCGTCGGCTGCAGCAACCTCTGAAAGTGCATCAAAGATATTTAAGAGCTGAGGAGCCTCAGATTCTGGCACAAAGGAGTGAATCGCGTAGGCGTTATCCCAGAAGATTCTAAAGTCAGGAGCTGCGGGTTTAAGGTTTGCAAAAGCACGAACTACCTCATCTGAATAGGTGATACCGGTAGGGTTTGCAAAACGTGGTACGCACCAAATTCCCTTAACAGAGCTGTCGTTCTCAACAAGCTCCTTGACCACGTCCATATTTGGACCATCTTCAGTCATAGGTACGGTAACGTTTTCAAGTCCGTAATGCTGTGTAATAGCAAAATGGCGGTCATAGCCTGGAGCAGGGCACAGGAACTTGAGCGTAGTGCCCTGGGCCTTTGCAGACGCCATCTGCTCTGCCCAAGAAGGCTGACCAGCAAGACCGTGGGTTACGGCATGAGAAATGATGTCGTGCATAAGGTTAAGGCTTGAAGAGCCATTTACAATGACCTGATTAGCAGATACACCTGTGAGCTCTGCAGCGAAGGCTCGCGCAGAAGGAAGACCCCAAGGGTCTCCGTAGTTGTCTGCAAAAGAACCGCCATCAGTCAGGTCAGAAGTAGAGTTCAACTCGTCAAGCATAGGCTTAGACAACGCCGTCTGTGCAGGGCTTGGCTTTCCGCGCGCCATATCAAGTTTGAGGTTTTTCTCGCCAAGTGCACGAGCTTCTTGTCCAATAAGCTCAAGAGCCTGGTTAAGCTCAGCGTCGCTCATCTTCTGATAAGCGTTTTGCTCAGAGGTTGACTTTGGCTGGAACAGCTCGCGAGAAACTAGCTCAAACATGACACTCCCCTTTTCGGTCTCTGCGTGATACAAAGTATAGGTGATTTAAAAATCAACGCGACAAGGAGAATCATGGCAAATTCTGCACAGCCTGGCATGCGCTCGGAGGCATATGGCGAGCTCCAGCACCTTGTTGATAATCTTTATAAGCGCAAACCTTCGGGCACAGTCACTAAGGTTGACGTGCTGATTCAAGCTGAAGTAGACGATCTTGAAGAAGATTTGCAAGAAGTTATTGAGTTGATTCCCTCTGGCACATATGTCCGCGCTCGCCTCTGCGATCAGATTAACTCAATTGTTACGGCGCACGGTTGGGGCTTTACCTACGGCACTGTTGAGTAACTATAGCTTATTGATTTTATATAAGTGATAAAATTGCATATATACAGGGTCTTTTTCTAACAAGTTGGAGGCTCGTCATGTATGACTCTTGGAAAGATTTTTTCATTAGCATCTTTGATAGAGGTATATTTTTTGATGCTTCTACTCCAATAGCTTATCTTATTAATAAGATAGTCAATATTTGTTTACTTCTTATATGGCTATTCACCATTGTCTTGATGTGTCTCTCTCCTGCAGGGCAAGAGGCCTCAATAGGCGGAGTGAACATTCTACGCGCCAGTTTTTTAATAACTTCTGCGTATTATTTTGTGGGGCTCTGCATTTTAATAGTCAGGGATAGAAAGAGTCGTACGTCTCATTAGGTTCATTCTTGTACGGCGTCTTCCCTTAAGCTACTCTGCCTTTGGCGCTTGTAAAACTCTGCGAGGTGTACAAAAAGTAGGCCCAAGATAGCTGAAGCAAATGATGCAGCAAGAACGGCTACTTTAGCTGCAAGAATCTCTCCTGCATCTGGGAATGCAAGGTTAGAAATAAGAATTGACATGGTAAAGCCTAAGCCACCCATCAGACCAACGGCTGTAATCTGAATCCAATCAACTTTTGCAGGAAGTTTGCAGATTTTAACCTTTACCAACAGGAATGTCACAAGAATAATTCCCAATGGCTTTCCAAGAATGGCGCCAAAGAATACGCCGTGAGCAATGTTACTGCTAAGAAGCGCACCAAAATCTGCTCCCACGAGCGTAATCTGTGCATTTACAAAGGCAAAAATAGGCAGAACAACAAAGTTTACAAAAACAGAAATATAGTGCTCAACACGCTGAAGCGGTGGAGTTACGTGGTGCATGACCTGCTCGATGGAGTTAGCGCCATGTGTAAAGTCATGCTGACCCAAAACGTGATGCTCATCGTCGTAGTGATCGTCAAGTTCACGAGCACGCCTTGAAAGCCAGCTTCCCAGCTTGCTCAAACGAACATCAGAGTGAGATGGCAAGAAGAAGGCAAGAAGAACGCCTGCAAGGGTTGCATGAATTCCCGAGTGGTACATGCAGACCCAGAGAACCAAACCAACAAGCAAATAAGGACCAGAAGAGTAAATCTTCAGGCGATTCATTCCCCACAAAATGACAAGTACTCCAAGAGAAGCTGCTAACCAGGCAATATCTGGCGTGTGACCATAGAAAAGCGCAATGACCACAATAGCTAAGATATCGTCAGCAATTGCAAGCGTCTGGAAGAACACCTTAGTCTGTGGACTAATTCTGTTTCCTAAGAGCGACATAACACCAAGCGCAAACGCAATATCAGTTGCAATTGGCGTTGCCCATCCATGAGGAGCAGTACTTGCATTGAGCGCCAGATAAATAAGAGCAGGAACTGCAACGCCACCAACAGCCGCAAGCATAGGAAGCATTGCCTGTCTTGGCTTTCTGAGCTGGCCAACAGTTACTTCATACTTGAGCTCAATGCCCACCAGTAGGAAGAAGATTGCCATAAGGAAGTCATTCACAAAGGTTTCTAGAGCCATATGTGCATGAATCATTCCAAGCGAGAAACTCATTTGTACTTCAAGAATTTCTCGAACCACCTCATGAGCAGGCGAATTGGCAACTACAAGCGCAATAAGAGCCGCAAGCACCATGACTGCTGCTGCAATAGTGCTGTTAGAGGTAATTCTCTTTAGAGATGAGCGCTGACTAATTCTTCTTACTACAGCGGGTTCTCTATAAATGCTAGACATTATCTGCCGTTCTCTCTTTATCTAAATGATAGTAAACGTTGTGCTTTGTAGGATTTTCTCGAGTTATATGCCTAGTGTACCGTCTACCTACCGTTGATGGCAACTTGTCATATCTCAGAAAAACAGGGTATATCTCTATGTAAAATGTGGGTAATAGAAAGTCAACGTTGAGCTACCTGTAGCACGTATATATTTGGAGCGGATAATGGACACTAAACGAATTGCCATCATCACAGACTCAGGAACTAATGTCCCACCTGATTTTGTTGCTGAACACAATATTCGTATCACCCCACTTCGCATTAACTATTCTGACGGCTCTTCCTATGAGTCTGGTATCACCATTACGCCAGCTGATCTTGTTGCTCGCTTTGAAGAAGAGGTTCCAAAGACTTCGCTTCCTTCTCCTGAAGGAATTAAAGCTGCCTTTGATGATGCAAAAGCAGCAGGGTACGAGGGTGCTGTCTATATTGCAATTTCCTCCGGACTTTCCGCTACCTGCGATACTGCTCGCATGATTGCAGAGTCCATTACAGACTTCCCTATTTATGTTGTTGATACCAAAAACATTGGTATTGCTTCTGGCCTTATTGTTATTGAGGCTCAACGTCTTATTGATCAGGGCCTTTCTCTTGAGGAGATTGGCGCCAAACTTGATCAGGCTTCTCTGAACACACGCGTATACTTCTCCGTTCCAAGCCTTGAGTATCTACGTAAGGGTGGCCGCATTTCTGAGGCAATTTATCGCATTGGTTCCATGTTAAACATCAAACCTGTTCTTACCTGCGATGAGAACGGCAAATACACCATTGCCAAGAAGACACGCGGTTGGCAGAAGTCTCTTGCAGGACAGATTGCTCTAGGAGCAGCCTTTGCTCAGAAATTTGACCGCGTCCATGTGGGAATTTGTTGTTCTGCGCCTAATATTATTTACTCCGAAATGGAAGCCATGATTAAAGAGGCAATCTCTAATGTCACTGACTTTAGGTATGTCGAGGCTGGCTCGGACCTTCTTGTCCATACCGGACCAGGTCTTGTTGGCTATGCCGTATTCGGTTACTAACAGTTAATCGCCTCATGCAACTAAGAACAGCCGCCCACTCAGGCGGCTGTTTTCTTGTAGAGAGCACGTAGGGCGAGAAGATCTTTTCGCCCTACGCGTCTAGGGTTACAGCAATGGCTAATCCGCGAAGAAACCTTGGTCATCAAGGAGATTGGAGCCGTCGGCTGCCTCAGTGGCAAGCTGATCGCAACGCTCGTTAAGTGGGTGACCTGCGTGGCCTTTGACCCACTTAAAACTTACCTCATGGTCTTCCATGGCGGAAAGCAAACGCTTCCAAAGGTCTACGTTTTTGACAGGCTCTTTAGAAGCCGTTTTCCAGCCTTTTCTAATCCACCCCGAGACCCATTTTTGATTAAACGCATCAACTACGTACTTTGAATCGGAATAGAGCTCAACCTGGCAGGGACGCTTAAGCGCTTCAAGTGCAACAATGACGCCGAGGAGCTCCATTCGGTTATTTGTAGTGGATTTATAACCCTGGCTGAACTCTTTTGTATGCTGCTGGCCGGAGGGATCGGTATATAGAAGCACGGCCCCGTAGCCACCAGGACCAGGGTTTCCTCGAGACGCACCGTCTGTATAGACTGTGACGTGCATATATGAGGTTGCAGCCTCCATACCAAATCTCCTCTAGAACGCGCCTCTTACGTGTTTACTTTGCCTCAGCCCAATTGGAGCCATAGCTGACATCAGCAATCAGAGGGACACGCAGGGTAACAACGTCTTCCATGGTCTCTTTTACCAACGCAGAGACTGTCTCAATCTCTGACTCTGGAACTTCCAAGTCAAGTTCGTCGTGAATCTGAAGAATCAGCTTTGACGCAAGATCCTCATCACGCAGGCGTTTCTCGACATTAATCATTGCAATTTTGATAATATCTGCGGCACTTCCCTGCATTGGGTGATTCATAGCAGTACGCTCGCCAAAGGCAATAAGCTGGCGATTTGACTGGTTGAACTCTCTAATGTGACGCTTGCGGCCGTACATAGTAACCGCATAACCAGTCTCGTGAGCGGTGCGGACGGAATCATCCAGATAGGCACGAACGCCAGGATATGCGTCAAAGTAGCGGTCAATCATCTCCTGCGCTTCCTTGCGGGAAATCTTAAGAGACGTTGCCAAACCAAAGGCCTGCTGACCATAGACAATGCCAAAGTTAACTGCCTTAGCACGGCTACGAAGCGCTGGAGTGACCTCTTCAACAGGTACGCCAAAGACACGGGCGGCAGTTGCGGCGTGGAAGTCAGCACCAGAGTTAAATGCTGCTACCAGGTGCTCGTCAGCCGAGAGATGCGCAAGCAGGCGAAGCTCAATCTGAGAGTAGTCGCAGGCGAGAAACACACTGCCCTCGGGAACGGTAAAGGCAGTGCGAACACGATGTCCAAGCTCAGAACGGGTAGGAATGTTCTGCAGGTTTGGATCAGAGCTGGAAAGTCTACCTGTTGCAGCAACAGTCTGGTTGAACGTGGTGTGGATGCGCTTATCGCCACGAATAAGTGCAGGAAGCGCATCGAGATAGGTTGATTTGATCTTGGCGCGCTCACGATATTCAAGGACGTCAGCAACAATCTGGTATTCCTGCGCCAACTCTCCCAGAACCTTTGCATTGGTGGAGTAAAAACCAGTGCGCGTCTTTTTGAGGCCATAGGTTGGAAGTTTAAGCACGTCAAACAAGATATGAGAAAGCTGGCTTGGAGAATCCAAGTTGAAATCTTCACCTGCGGTCTGGTGAATACTTGCCACGCGCTGCGCAATATCTTCCGCTAGCTGGGCAGACTGCTGAGCAAGTTTTTGAGGATCAACGTAGAGACCACGACGCTCCATCGCAGCAAGTACAGGCAAAAGCTGCATTTCAAGCGCAGCAAACAGCTCATACGAACCATCATCTTCAAGCTTTTTAGTGAGCACAGGAACAAGGGCTTTAGCAGCTACTGCTCTTAATGCTGCTGCAGGAATATCGTCTGTAGGCTCAGGAAGCTCAGAGCCAAAGTACAGCTCAACCAAGCCATTAATATCAAAACTTGAACGATCTGACTCAAGCAGATAGGCAGCAACGCCTGTATCAAAGAGACGATCAGAATCAATGGTTTCAATATCCATCTTCTGTGGCTCAGACGAATCAACAGGGCTTATCTCGTGCAGCAGCGCCTTGGCATCGTCTGCAGCTACATGGGCTTCTCGCAAAATACGCAAAAGTGCTGCGGTGGCGTTTTCACCCTCAAATTTGAGGAGTGCCTTTTCTGTAGACACCCAAAGTGTGCGAGAAAGGCTAAAGAGCGCTCCAGCGTCCGCCGCAGAATCCTCTGCAACGCCAATCCACTCTTGGTTCTCAAGAGCAGCGGTCAGAGCGGCAGATGCGTCTCCTGCCTGCAGATACTCCGACGGAATAGGAAGCGCAGGTGTAGCAGAGGCGGTTTGTGCAACTGCGCCAGCGGCAGAGCCACCGGCCATGCGGGCAAGCCTTGAGGTCATGCCCGTAAAGCCCAAAGCCGAGAAAGCCTTGACCACGTCATTTGGATCAAACGTTGGGAACTGAGCGTCGTCTAAGTTGATATCAAGCGGCGCATCAGTGCGAATAGTTGCAACCTTACGGGAGAGCAGCGCGTCATCAATATGAGCGCGAAGGTTTTCTCCCACCTTGCCTTTAACCTCGTCAGCGTGAGCAATAACCTCATCAAGCGAGCCATACTCAACAATCAGAGCAGCGGCTTTCTTAGGGCCAATTCCAGGAACACCCGGAATGTTGTCAGAAGAATCTCCCTTAAGGCCATAGAAATCTGGGACAAGCTCTGGCGTAATACCTGCGTAGAGATCTGCCACAGTCTCTGGCGTCATGATTGAAACGTCGGAAACGCCTTTGCGCGTAGAAACAATCTTGACGTTTTCTGTGGAAAGCTGGTACATATCGCGGTCACCCGTGAAGAGTAGCATCTGGTAACCCTCAGCCTCACCACGGCGGGCAAGGGTGCCCAAGATGTCATCGCCCTCCCAGCCTTCAAGCTGGCAGACAGGAACATCCAGCGTTTTGAGCAGCTCTTTGACTACAGGAAACTGCGCATGCAAAGCAGGATCCATAGGAGGACGCTGAGCCTTGTACTGAGGCAACATATCAATGCGAACCTGCGGTTTTCCCTTATCAAAAGCACAAATGACACCATCTGGCGAGAAGGACTCAACAAGCTTGATAAACATGTTGAAGAAGCCAAAGAGCGCTCCGGTTGGCGTTCCATCTGGTGCTGCCATAGGCTGACGGATTGCATGGAACGCTCGATGCATGAGCGAGTTTCCGTCAATAACAGCAATAGTTCTGCGCGGTTTAGCTGCGTCTTCTTTAGCTGACGCAGCGTCGTTTTGATCTGTAGTATCAACTGGCATAGTAGTATCAGACATACCTGCTCCTCTTAGTTTGTGTACCTCTATTGTACTAAGTCTTCCTCCGCTTATGTGCGCCAGAGCCCACGGAAACAAAGCCCGCATCTCTTCTGGCGGCAGCTAAAATTTTTTGTAATCGTTATGTTTCTGTTCGTATCCTCGCCACTCTGACTCTGACAAACGTGCGAAAATAACAACCAACATAACGTGCCCAGCACGCGAGAAAACAGACTAACTGCCAGCATTAACCCACAAGGAGGGGCTGTGGCTCACGACAAAGTTTCTCAGGAATTTGGCTCACTTCTCTTTACCGACGCAGACATGCAAGAACGCCTGCCAAGACCAACGTACAAGAAACTTCGTAGTGTCATCCAGGACGGCAAGCCGCTTGACCTCGACATTGCAAACGAGGTTGCGCATGCCATGAAAGAGTGGGCGCTAGAAAAAGGTGCTACTCACTTCACCCACTGGTTCCAGCCTCTCACAGGCATTACCTCCGAGAAGCACGACAGCTTTATGACACCTCAGGGAAACGGCACCATTTTGATGTCCTTCTCGGGAAAAGAGCTGGTACAGGGTGAACCTGACGCATCAAGCTTCCCTTCTGGTGGTCTTCGAGCCACGTTTGAGGCTCGCGGTTACACGGTTTGGGATCCTGCAAGCCCAACTTTCATCAAAGATGAAGTCCTCTGCATTCCAACAGCATTTATTTCATACACCGGAGAAGCTCTAGACAAGCGTACTCCTCTGCTTCGCTCTCAGGTTGCCCTCGAAAAACAGGCAAAACGCGTACTCGCTCTCTTTGGTCAGGAGCCTTCTCGCGTTGTCACAAACATTGGTCCTGAGCAGGAATACTTCCTTATCAAAGAGGAAGATTTTGAGCAGCGTCCTGACCTTATTCTGTGTGGTCGTACCCTCTTTGGTTGTGAGCCAAGCAAGGGACAAGAGCTTGATGAACACTACTTTGGTGCCATTCGTCCAACCGTCAACAACTTCATGAAAGAGCTTGACGACGAGCTCTGGAAGCTGGGCATCCCTGCAAAGACCAAGCACAATGAGGTTGCTCCTTGTCAGCATGAGCTTGCACCTGTCTTTGAGCAAGGTGCACTTGCTATTGACAACAACCTCCTGACCATGGAGAAGCTCAAGCTTCTTGCAACTCATCACGGTCTTGCCTGCCTTGAGCACGAGAAACCCTTTGAGTACGTCAATGGCTCTGGTAAGCACGACAACTGGTCGCTTTCTGCAGACAATGAGAACCTACTTGAGCCTGGGGATAAACCTGGCGAGAACCTTCGCTTCTTGGTCTTCCTTGCCTGCCTTGTAGCCGCTGTTGACTCACATGCAGATCTTCTGCGCATGTCTGTTGCATCTGCTGGAAACGATCACCGCCTTGGCGCAAATGAGGCTCCACCTGCAATTGTTTCCGTCTTCTTAGGTGCTGCGCTTTCCGTAATCGTTGATGACCTCATCACAGGTTCTGACGTCCACGGCGCAAAGCGCACTCGTATGGATTTGGGCGTACCAACACTTCCTGCAGTTCTTAGGGACAACACAGACAGAAACCGTACCAGCCCCTTTGCGTTTACTGGTAACAAGTTTGAGTTCCGCATGTGTGGCAGCCAGCAGAATCTTTCTGACCCTAATGTTATTTTGAACACCATTGTTGCTGAGCAGTGTGACCGCTTTGCAAATGACCTTGAAGACGTTTCTGGGGAGAACTTCACCAAGGAAGCTTTGAGCTGGGTTATTGACACCTTTAAGGCTCACGAGCGCATCCTCTTTGAGGGCAATGGCTACTCAGGCGATTGGGAGAAACTTGCTGAGGAGCGCGGCCTTCCAAACCTCCGTACCACCCCTGAGGCACTCCCTGCAATGGTTGCTCCAGAGAACATTGAGCTCTTTGAGCGCTACGGTGTTCTTTCCCAGGCAGAAGCACAGGCTCGCTACGTTGCAAAGGCAGAGCAGTACGCTAAGGTTCTTAACATTGAGGCTCGTACCATGCTGTATATGACGCGCCACATGTATCTGCCTGCACTCTTTACCTACTCAAGTGATGTTGCCTCTTCAGTTGCTGCTAAGCAGGCTATTGGTATCAAGAGCGCTGCAGAAACAGAGATTGTTGAGAAGCTCACCGCAGGTATTGACGAGATTTATGCAGCTACCAACAGCCTTGATGAGATCAATACCACAGCTCACCAGATGAAAGATCAGCCTCAGGAGCAGTGCGAATACTACTGCAATGAAGTTCTTCCTGCTATGGCCCGCCTGCGCAGCGCCGTTGACTCCATGGAGCTCATCTGCGGACACGACTGGTG
>CAUVJF010000005.1:0-61926 GCA_963552125.1 uncultured Atopobium sp. | reverse complement strand
AAGCGTAAGGCAGACTAACTATGGCAAGAAATCAGCGTTCTACCTCTAAAAACACGCGCTCCGAGGGCGCTGCAGGCCGCGGCGCAGCCGGACGCGGCGCAGCCGGACGCGGCGGAGCTGCGGGTCGCGGTGGAGCTGCAGGTCGCGGTGGCGCTGCAGGTCGCAGTGGCGCAGGTCGCGGCTCCAAGAAGGCTGCCGACTGGGGCGGTTATTTCGGTGCCAAGAATGGCCAGGGCTCAAAAGGTGGTCGTTCTGCACAGGGCGCACGCGCAGCTCAGGGCACCCGCGGACAGAAAGGCGCTGGTGGACAGCGAGGCGCTGGCGCTGGACGTCCCGGTAACAAGAAGCCTGCAACCGATCTTATCGAGGGTCGTCGCGCAGTAGCAGAGGCGCTGACCGTTGGTATTCCTTTGAAGAATGCGCTGGTTCAAGCTGCAAGTGGGCAGAAAGACCAAGAGATTGAGGCGCTTGCACGCCAGCTTGAGCAGGAGGGTATTCCTGTCGAGCGTGTTGCAAAGCCCGTGCTTGACTCGCTTTCAAGCCATGGCGCTCACCAGGGTGTTATTGTCCGTACGCAGCCGTTTGCCTACGCTGACCTCTCTGAAATCATTCAGCGCGCTGGATCAGAAAACGCTCTGGTTGTGGTCTTGGATCACGTCACTGACGAGGGAAACTTTGGTGCAATCGTAAGAAGTGCCGAGGTAGTTGGCGCAGCCGGCGTCGTCATTGCAAACGCTCGCGCCGCCCGAGTTGGCGTTGGAGCATACAAGACTTCCGCAGGAGCTGTGCTTCACCTGCCAATTGCTCAGGTTTCAAATCTGCCACGCGCTCTTGAAGAGCTTAAAGCCGCAGGTTTTTGGACATGTGGCTCTACCGAGCACGCCACTCAGTCCGTGTGGGAGGCTCCTATGGGAGGTCGCCTTGCACTTGTCATGGGCTCTGAAGGTTCAGGAATTTCTCGCCTTATGCTCGAGAAGTGCGATTTTACGTGCAAACTTCCTCAGTTTGGCCAGGTAGAGTCCCTGAACGTTGCTCAGGCAACAACGGTTATGTGTTACGAGTGGCTCCGCAGGACCCAGGAAGCGTAAGCCCAGGTAGTGTAAGCTCAGGACGCGTAAGCCCAGGAAGCGTAAGCCCAGGAAGCGTAAGGTATGGCTCAGAAAAAATCGCTGCTTGTAGTCGATGGCTATAACGTCATGTTGGCAACTCCTCGTTATGAGGCGCTGCTGGATGATTGTGGCTCTTCTGCGCAAGAAACCGCTGCTGAGAGGGCTTATCACCTCAATACCGATCCGTTTTATCGCGCCCGTTTGGCGCTCATCTCTGACGTTGCCACGTTTGCGCAGGGCACCTACGAGGCCGTTATTGTGTTCGACGGCAAGGGAAACGTAAACGACGAGCGTCCAGAGCGCACTCTCGCTGGCGTGCAGCTGGTTTTTTCCGAGACTGGGGAGTCCGCGGATAGCGTCATCGAGCGCCTGGTCACGGACGCTCGAGAGGCTGGTCGCAAGGTATTTCTAGTCACGTCGGACAGGGACATTCGTGTCACAGCCGGCTTTGGCCCTGGCGAGGTCACGCGCATTGCAAGCGCATCACTGGTCCACGAGATTTCCCAAGCAGATGACGTTGTCGAAGAGATGCGTCGCGATCAGGTCAGTACGCGCATGACGCTTGAAGACCGCATTTCTCCAGATCAGCGCGAGAAACTCTGGAAGCTTCTGGGCAAATAGGTGACCAGGTCAGCGTCTCACGTACGCGATGTGCCAATTTGCCCAACCGCGCCAATGCGTCCGGCGCGCCTGGGCGAAATCAGCGCGCCTGATTTCTGCAAAGAATCTGTAAATTTTGCCTGATAACAGCAAAGAATCGGTGGATTTGCCTGATTTCATCAAAGAATCGGTGGCTCAAATACAGTTTCTTTGCACTTTTCAGGCGGGTCTTTCGTGACGTAGCTTTAGATCTGGGTGTGGTGTCATGGACGCTTTCATGGAGCCTGATTTTCTCGCCATGTCTGAATGATTTGCCGGAAAAGCTCACCGAGTCTGAGCGATTTGCCGGTTTTTCTCGCCAAGTCTGAGCTGTTTTACACAGACATGATGCGGTTTTCAGGCTGGCCAAACTTGATGGGCAGTGCATTTGCACCAAGCTAGCTCCTGTAGAAGGGAAGTGCTCCTACATGCTGCATCGACCAGTTTGTGTAGAAAAATTTCTCGAAAATTGAGACTAGACCAAAGCCACAAAAGTCTATAGAATATCCTCTGCACTTGATGCCGCTATAGCTCAGCTGGTAGAGCAACTGACTTGTAATCAGTAGGTCCCGGGTTCGAAGCCTGGTGGCGGCACCACTTGAATTTTCAGCCAGGCATTGCCTGGCTTTTTTCGTGCGAATTTTAGGGCATTCGCGACGTATCGCGTATGGCTTCTATAGACAACCGTAAAAGCCCGTATGCGTCTGGCCAGAAACCCGCTAGGAGTTGTGACGAGAAAATCGCTTGGAATTGTGGAAAAAATTTGATAAGATACGCCCGGTTGGGTGGATTACGTTGACAAGATTTTTATTCAATCGTAATATTTTCCCGCTTGAGAGGTAATTGGAAGATCAACTAGACTTCCTGCGTACGTTAAACCGCAAGGTAAACAGCGTACACAATTGCTTCTAGAGTGCTTGAAAACGGCATTCGGGGATATGGCACAGCGGCAACTGCGGCGGACTGTAAATCCGCTCCCTCTGGGTTCCTTGGTTCGAGTCCAAGTATCCCCACCACGCCCGTGTAGCTCAGTAGGTAGAGCACTTCGTTGGTAACGAAGAGGTCACCGGTTCAAATCCGGTCGCGGGCTCCATTTTTCAAGCGGCATTTATGCCGGCGTAGCTCAGCTGGTTAGAGCACACGGCTCATACCCGTGACGTCACTGGTTCGAATCCAGTCGCCGGTACCAGACTCTTTACGGCGTACATGTCCTAGACATTTGCGCCGTTGAGTATAAACAGACGTTTTTTCACCACGGTCTAGCCCGAGGGTTAGTTCCAGAAGGAGGATTGGCAATGGCCAAGGAAAAGTTTGACCGCACAAAGCCACACGTAAACATCGGTACCATTGGTCACGTCGACCACGGTAAGACTACCCTTACCGCAGCAATCACCAAGGTTCTCTCTGAGACTGAGGGCTGCAAGGCAGACTATACCGCCTTCGAGAACATCGATAAGGCTCCAGAGGAGCGTCAGCGTGGTATTACCATTTCCGTTGCTCACGTTGAGTACGAGACTTGGGAGCGCCATTACGCTCACGTCGACTGCCCTGGCCACGCAGACTACATCAAGAACATGATTTCTGGTGCAGCTCAGATGGACGGCGCAATCCTCGTTATTGCTGCAACCGATGGCCCTATGGCTCAGACTCGTGAGCACATCCTTCTTGCACGTCAGGTCGGCGTTCCTTACATCGTCGTCTTCCTGAACAAGTGCGACATGGTCGACGATGACGAGCTCATCGACCTCGTCGAGATGGAGACCCGTGACCTTCTCTCCGAGTACGACTTCCCAGGCGATGACCTTCCAATCATCCGTGGTTCCGCTCTCGGCGCTCTTAACGGCGAGGAGAAGTGGGTTGAGTCCATCCGTGAGCTCATGCACACTGTTGACTCCTACATCCCAACACCAGCTCGTGACAACGAGAAGCCATTCCTGATGGCAATCGAGGACGTCATGACCATTTCTGGTCGTGGTACCGTTGCTACCGGCCGTGTTGAGCGTGGTGAGCTCAAGCTCAACGATCCAGTCGAGATCGTTGGTATTAAGCCAACTCAGAACTCTGTTGCTACCGGCATTGAGATGTTCCGTAAGACCATGGACTTCTGCGAGGCTGGCGACAACGTCGGTATTCTTCTTCGTGGTGTTAAGCGCGAGGACATCGAGCGCGGTCAGGTTCTCTGCAAGCCTGGTACCGTTACTCCACACAAGAAGTTCACCGGTGAGGTTTACGTTCTTACTAAGGAAGAGGGCGGCCGTCACACCCCATTCTTCTCTGGTTACCGTCCACAGTTCTACTTCCGTACAACTGACGTAACCGGCGACATCTACGAGCTCACCGATGCAAACGGTGGCAAGGTAGAGATGGCTATGCCTGGCGACCACATCACCGTTGGTTGCGAGCTCATTCACCCAATTGCTCTTGAGCAGGGTCTGAAGTTCGCTATCCGCGAGGGTGGCCACACCGTCGGCGATGGCCGTGTTTCCACCGTCATCGAGTAACTTCTTTTAAAGTTGCTAACTTGCCCGGCGTGCTTTTTGCGCGCCGGGTTTTTTGTCGAGAAAAAATATGTGAACGCCTAGAGTAATTAGAGAAAAGTATTGACATCTCTGGGTAGTGGGTGCTAACCTAAGCAACCGCGTCACATTTCGAGAATACATCTCGTGACCGTGTTCAGGAGGATCAATGCGTACACTCGTTACTCTCGCCTGCACTGAGTGCAAGCGTCGTAATTACACTACGGACAAGAACAAGTCCAACAACCCAGATCGTATGGAGTTGAAGAAGTACTGCCCATGGTGCCACAAGCACACGGTACATCGCGAGACCCGCTAGGCTAGGTGGGTTCGTTCTAGGCCAGTAGCTCCAATGGTAGAGCGGCGGTCTCCAAAACCGTTTGTTGAGGGTTCGAGTCCTTCCTGGCCTGCCAGATAACTTCACCGGCCTTCCCATAAGGGTTGGCCGGTTTGTATGTAGGTATAACATCCAAGGGAGCGTAGGATGGCAAATAAGGAGCGCAATAAGAGGAGCGCACGTAAGGCTCGCGCAGAAGAGCGCGCCCAGCGTGAGGCCCTTCAGGCTGAAGCTACTCCTGAAGCTTCTGCTAAGGTCACTAAGGCCGAGGCAAAGAAGCAGGAGAAGTCCATTCAGCGTAACGCTAACCCTGGCTTCTTTGGCCGCCTGGGTGCTTATTTTGCAGGCGTTCGTACAGAAATGCACCGCGTTGTGTGGCCTTCAAGCTCTGAGCTTGCTGGTTTCTCTGTAGCCGTAATTGCAACAATCATTTTCTTTGGCTTGGTAACTTGGCTGGTTGATACTGGCATTGTTGCTGGTCTCGTCGCCTTTACTGGACTGAGGGGATAATCAATGGCTAAGCGCTGGTATGTAGTTCACACCTATTCAGGTTATGAGAACAAGGTAAAGACAGACCTTGAGCACCGTATTGAGACCTATGGCCTTGAGCGTGCTGTTGTTGATATTCAGATTCCTACTGAGGAAGTTACTGAGGTCAAGGACGGCGGCAAGCGCGAGACCAAAGAGTCTAAGGTTTTCCCAGGTTACGTTCTTGTTCGCATGGAGCTGGATGACAATACTTGGGCTGTTGTTCGCAACACCCCAGGCGTAACTGGTTTTGTCGGCATTGACGGCAAGCCAGTTCCTCTGCGTCGTGATGAGTTCGATAAGATCATGCGTCGCGGCGGTATGAAGACGGGTAGCCCTGTACCTAAGCGTACAGCAACCAATATTGAGGTCGGTCAGGCAATTCACGTTCTTTCTGGTCCTCTCGCTGACTTCGACGGAACTGTTTCTGAGGTCAACGCAGAGTCCGGCAAGATCAAGGTTATGCTCACCATCTTTGGTCGCGAGACTCCGGTTGAGCTTACCATGGATCAGATTTCCCTGATAGACTAGTAACTAACGGCTTATCCCGCACTTCTCGTCCCTTGTGGATTGCTTCTCGGGAGTGCGCGAGAATAGACTCAAACGTATTCAAACAGGAGGCTTAACATGCCCGCAAAGAAGGTTGTTAACTTTATTAAGCTGCAGATTCCTGCAGGCCAGGCAAACCCAGCTCCTCCAGTAGGACCAGCTCTGGGTGCTGCACAGGTCAACATTATGCAGTTCTGCCAGGCATTCAACGCTGCAACTCAGGACAAGGCTGGCGACATCATCCCAGTCGAGATTTCTGTTTACGAAGATCGTTCCTTTGACTTCGTAACCAAGACTCCTCCAGCAGCTCAGCTCATCAAGAAGGAGCTTCACCTCAAGGGTGGTTCCGGTGTTCCTCAGCGCGATAAGGTTGGCCAGCTCTCCCAGGAGCAGCTCACCAAGATTGCTGAGATTAAGATGCCTGACCTCAACGCAAACGACATTGAGGCTGCAAAGAAGATCGTCGCTGGTACCGCTCGTTCCATGGGTGTAACCATCGCCGAGTAGTGTTTACTCCCGTCAGCCATTAGTGTGGCTGACGGTTGTTTTGTCAGAGCATCCGACGTTAGTGCACGTAGTTGGGTTTCTCGCCAAGAGGGCGTAACTATGGACGGAAGATGCAGGAGTGGGAGGGCAGACGCCCGCTAACCACAGGAGGTACATAATGCCTAAGCACGGAAAGAACTACAAGAATGCAGTTGCCAAGGTAGACGGTGCAAACCTCTACAGCCCAAAAGAGGCAGTAACCCTGTCTAAGGAGCTTGCAACTGCTAAGTTTGACGAGACCATTGAGGTAGCAATTCGCCTTGGTGTCGATACTCGTAAGGCTGACCAGAACGTCCGCGGTTCCATTTCTCTGCCTCACGGCACCGGTAAGACCGTTCGCGTTGCAGTCTTCGCAGAGGGCGAGAAGGCCCGCGAGGCTGAGGCAGCTGGCGCTGACATCGTCGGTGGCGACGAGCTCATCGCAGAGGTCGAGAAGGGCATGCTTGACTTTGACGCAGCAATCGCAACCCCTCAGATGATGGGTAAGGTTGGCCGTCTTGGTCGTGTTCTTGGTCCTCGTGGTCTTATGCCTAACCCTAAGCTCGGCACCGTTACCATGGATGTTGCAAAGATGGTTAACGAGCTCAAGGCTGGTCGTGTTGAGTATCGTGCAGACCGTTTTGGTATCTGCCACGTTGCAATCGGCAAGGCTTCTTTTGAGGTCCAGCAGCTTGTTGAGAACTATGGCGCACTTCTCTCTGAGATTATTCGCGTCAAGCCATCCAGCGCTAAGGGTAAGTACGTCAAGACCGTTGCTATTTCCTCTACTATGGGCCCTGGCATCAAGGTTGATCCAACCAAGGTTCGTAACCTCATGGAGGACTAAGCTTTACGCTTAGAAGTACCTAGCACGTTTAATCCGGTATCTGCTTGCAGGTACCGGATTTTTCTTGCAGCGCGTGGACTCGGCTTGCGGCACGCGTGCGGTTTGAGGCGTGGACTCGGCTTGCGGCATGCGTGCGGCTGATGTGTGTGGCTGAGTTGTGCGTAGCAGCTTAGCCGCCCTTCTCGTCAAATTTTTGTGAAGAGAAAGAAATTGTGCGCTCAACCTTGACTTGGATAGTTTTTTGCTGCACAATATCCAACGCAAGACAGACGTCTTGTAGTTGCACGTTCGCTGCCAAAGACAGCCGGCGCCTTGAATCCAAGGCTTAATGGGAATTCCCGCCTGCCGAGGTGGTCTTGAGATTAGTACATCCAGACCCCGCTTTGGTTGCCAAAGTGGGGTCTTTTCATGTGAGGGCCGCACCTGTTGGCGCTCGTGCCTGAGACATGATAAAGGAGGTGTACTACATGCCAGCTCAGTCTAAACTTGATTTGCTCGAGAAGGTTTCCGCTTCTCTCGACAACTCCAAGGGCCTGTTTGTTATCGACTATCGTGGTCTCTCCGTAAAGGAGACTCAGGAGCTTCGCCGCGCACTTACCGCAGCAGGCGCTCACATGAAGGTCTATAAGAACAACATCGTCAAGATTGCTCTTAAGAACGCTGGTATGCCAGAGATTGACGAGATGCTCGCCGGTACCTGCGCATACGTTTTCTATGAGAATGATCCTGTCGAGGCCGCTAAGGTCATCAAGGATCAGGCCAAGAAGCTCAAGAAAGTTGAGTTCATTGGTGGTATCGCTGATGGTCAGGCACTTACCGCTGACGAGGCAAAGGCTTACGCAGACCTTCCTTCTCGCGAGGAGCTCATTGCAAAGCTTGTCTTCGTTGTTGCAAGCCCACTTACCGGTATTGCACAGGTTTGCGCTGGTCCAGCTCGTGGACTCGCAACCGCTCTTTCTGCAGTCGCAGATCAGAAGAACGCTGCATAAGCAACGTTTTGTTGTACCCGCGCATTGGCGCAAACCGCGTGAGAGTGTAGACGCACTTAAACGCACACATACAAGCCGGGCTTTTGCCCAGATGCAGTACAAAGGCTGCATCGTTTAAAAAGGAGAATTGACATGGCTGTCACTAAAGATGAGATCATTGAGGCCCTTAAAGAGATGCCAGCACTCGAGCTTTCTGAGCTCGTTCACGAGCTTGAGGACGTCTTTGGCGTTTCCGCTGCTGCTCCTGTAGCTGTCGCTGCTGCTCCTGCAGCTGGTGGCGCTGCTGAGGAGGCAGAGGAGAAGACCAACTTTGACGTTGTCCTCGAGGGCTTCGGCGACAACAAGATCGGCGTCATCAAGGTTGTCCGTGCTCTTACCAACCTTGGCCTCAAGGAGGCAAAGGAGGTCGTCGAGGGTGCTCCTAAGGCAGTCCTCGAGGGCGCTAAGAAGGAGGACGCTGAGGCTGCTAAGGCTCAGCTCGAGGAGGCTGGCGCTACCGTCACCCTTAAGTAAGTCCATCCTACATTGCTTACTGGAGAGGTCAGACTTCGGTCTGACCTCTTTTTGTTTGCCTGTTTTTCTCGCCTTATCTGAGGACTTTTGCTCAGACTTGACGTGCATTTCAGGCTCATAAATCCTGCGTGATTGCTCTAGCTTCCTGCGTGACTTACCCTAGTTTTTCTCGCGCCTGATTTCCTCAAAGAATCTGTAACTTTTGCCTAAAAATGCAAAAGAATCTGTGGATTTGCCTGATTTTGTTAAAGAATCGGTGGCTCAAATACAGATTCTTTGCACTTTTCAGGCGCGTGCAGCAAAAGGCCGACGCGCCTGGCGAGAAACCCGTGCGCTCGCAGCGCATGGAGCACCGTGTGGAGCACGGCAGCGGGGAGAGCGCCGCTCACCGAAAGCTATTTCTGTCTCCGTGGACCTTCTTCACAAAATCTTCACAACTAGAAAAGACGAGTTAGTCAAGGATTTACCTGCAACATAACGTTTGTGCAGTTGAAAAACATAAACGCGATAATATAGTCAAAACGTCTTAAAAAATCAAGTGTTTTTCTGTTGACGCGCATTAAAATCTTGACTAAATTACTAGGTTGCGACAATTGCCACCTTCCACCCTTTTGAAGGAGGACAACCTGGTGTCTACCGCTAAAAAGACTTCCCTCACCACGCCTCAGGCGCATACTGGACGCAGGACGTTCAGTAAGATTCCCGCAGCTATGGAGCTGCCAAATCTGATTTCTGTACAGAAGGAATCATTTGAGCGCTTTATGGGAGAGGGCCTTGCAGAGTCCTTCGCTGAGTTCTCGCCAATTGAGAACAGCGCTGGAACCATGCAGGTCACCTTTGGTGACCATCAGTTCGGCGACCCTGCCAATTCAATGGCTGAGTGTCGTGCAAAAGACATTTCATATCAAGCACCTCTTTTTGTTGACGTCCGTTTTGTCAACAAAGAGACTGGTGAGATGAAGGAGCAGCTTGTCTTCATGGGTGATTTCCCACTGATGACTGAGCGTGGTACCTTCATCATCAACGGTTCTGAGCGCGTTGTGGTTTCACAGCTCGTTCGTTCACCTGGCGTGTATTTCTCGTCAGAGATGGACAACGGTGTTTTGGTCCACAAGTCTCAGTTCATTCCTGCACGTGGTGCATGGCTTGAGTTTGAGGTTGATAAGCGCGGCCACCTGGTCGTCTCCATTGACCGCAAGCGTCGCCAGAGCGCTACCGTCTTCCTCCGTGCACTTGGCATTGCTGTTACCGATGACGAGATTCTCTCGCTCCTTGGTGATTCCGATGTTGTTCGCAACACGCTTGAGCGTGACGTTGCAACTACACGTGAGGATGCTCTTATCGAGATTTATCGTCGTCAGCGTCCAGGCGAGCCACCAACTGTTGACTCTGCCCGTTCCCTGCTTGACGGCCTTTTCTTCAACGAGCAGCGCTATGACCTTGCACGCGTTGGTCGTTACAAGATCAACAAGAAGCTTGAGGAAGAGATCCCTGCAGATGTTCGTGTCCTTACCAAAGAGGACATTGTCGCAGCTCTCCAGTACCTTCTTGCAGTGCATGCAGGCGATGAGTCTAAGCACCTTGATGACATTGACCACTTTGGCAACCGCCGCGTCCGTACCGTTGGCGAGCTGGTCCAGAACCAGTTCCGCATTGGTATGAGCCGCATGGAGCGCGTTGTTCGTGAGCGCATGGCATCTCAGGACGCAGACGACATCACTCCACAGTCTTTGATCAACATCCGTCCAATTGTTGCTGCAATCAAGGAGTTCTTCGGTTCTTCTCAGCTTTCGCAGTTCATGGACCAGGCAAACCCACTTGCTGGTTTGACCCACAAGCGTCGTCTTTCTGCTCTGGGACCTGGCGGTCTTGCAGGACACAAGTCCGGCTCCAGCCGTCGTACCAACGTTCCTACCGCAGTCCGCGACGTTCACAACTCGCACTACTCCCGTATGTGCCCAATCGAGACTCCTGAGGGACCAAACATTGGTCTTATCGGCTCCTTGGCACTGTACGCTCATGTAAATGAGTACGGCTTTATCGAGGCTCCTTATCGTAAGGTCACAGGCGGTGTTGTCTCTGACGACATTGTCTGGATGACTGCAGACGAGGAGGAGAATCACATTATTGCTCCTGCTAACACCCCAATTGACCCTAAGTCTAAGAAGTTTGTTGAGGTTGACGCAGACGGCAAGATTGTTGATGCAGACCGCGTTATTGCACGTACCCGCGACTTCGACGGTTCCTTCGGTGCACCTGCACAGGTTCCTGTTGAGGACGTTGACTACATGGACGTTTCTCCACGTCAGCTTCTCTCCGTCGCAGCTAACCTCATTCCATTCCTTGAGCACGACGATGCAAAGCGTACCCTCATGGGTGCAAACATGCAGCGTCAGGCAGTGCCTCTGATTCAGTCCCACGCTCCATTTGTTGGAACTGGTATGGAGGGCCGCGCAGCTCAGGACTCTGGTGAGCTTATTTGTGCAGAGTTTGCTGGCGACGTCACCGAGGTTGATGCAGCTCACGTTGTCATCTACTCCGATGAGCACGGTTCTCAGCGCTACGATCTTCCTAAGTACGAGCGCTCCAACCAGTCCACTTGCATCAACCACCGTCCAATCGTCACTGTTGGACAGCAGGTTGAGAAAGGCCAGCCAATCGCAGACGGTCCATCTGTTGACCACTCTGAGCTGGCACTTGGTGCAAACCTTACCGTTGCTTACATGCCATGGGAAGGCTACAACTACGAGGACGGTATTATCGTCTCCGAGCGTGTTGTTCAGGAAGACCTTCTGACTTCCGTTAACATTTCCCGCCACGAGATTGATGCCCGTGACACCAAGCTTGGTGCTGAGGAGATTACCCGCGAGATTCCAAACCTTGGTGAGGACATGCTCGCAAACCTCGACGATGACGGTATCATCCGCATCGGCGCTGAGGTTGGCCCTGGCGATATTCTGGTTGGTAAGGTCACTCCTAAGGGTGAGACCGCTCTGACCGCAGAAGAGCGCCTGCTTCGCGCAATCTTCGGTGCTAAGGCACACGATGTTCGTGATACTTCCCTTAAGATGCCACACGGCTCCTATGGCCGCGTTGTTGACGTCGTCCGCTTCAGCCGTGAGGCTGGAGACGACCTGCCTCCAGGAGTAAACGACCTGGTCCGCGTCTTTGTTGCTCAGCGCAGAAAGATCCAGCAGGGCGATAAGATCGCTGGTCGCCATGGTAACAAGGGTGTTATTTGTAAGGTTCTCCCTGTTGAGGACATGCCTTACATGGCAGACGGTACCCCAGTAGACGTTATTCTCGACCCACTGGGCGTTCCTTCCCGTATGAACGTTGGTCAGCTGCTTGAGTGCCACCTTGGTTGGGGCGCTGCACACGGTTGGGATGACGATGACGCGGATTCTAAGCGTTACGTTGAAGGCCCAATTCCTGTTGCAACACCACTCTTTGACGGTGCTACTGATGAGTCCGTTGCAGAGATTGTTCGCCGCACCAACATCAACATGATCAACAAGGCTCTCAAGGAGTACGGCGAGGACATGCGTGAGGAGTTTGTTCCACAGCTCAACGAGCGTGGTAAGACTACCCTCTACGATGGTCGTACCGGCGAGGCATTCAAGAGCCCAATTACCGTTGGTGTTTCTTACATTCTGAAGCTCGGCCACATGGTTGACGATAAGATCCACGCACGTTCAACTGGTCCTTACTCTCTTGTTACCCAGCAGCCTCTGGGTGGTAAGGCACAGTTCGGCGGTCAGCGCTTTGGTGAGATGGAGGTTTGGGCACTGTATGCATACGGTGCTGCTAACGTCCTCCAGGAGATCCTCACCGTTAAGTCTGACGATACCAACGGCCGTGTTAAGACCTACGAGTCCATTGTTAAGGGCGAGAACATTCCTACTGCAGGAATTCCTGAGTCCTTCAAGGTTCTGGTCAAAGAGATTCGCTCCCTGGCACTTGACATTGAGCCAATCTCCTATCGTAAGCGTGCAAATACCGCAAAGGTCACAGATCCTGAGGAGAAGAACGCTGTTGAGATCCTCAACGACCTTGGCTTCACTGAGGTAACCGCTTCCGACCTGTCCCAAGACGCTGAGGGTGCATCCGCACTTGTAGGCGACGCGACCACCGATAAGGAGTAGCGACTGTGGCAGATTTCGATTCCACTGAATTTGACGCTATTAAAATTTCTCTAGCGTCTGCTGATGATATCCGCGGTTGGTCCTATGGCGAGGTAAAGAAGCCTGAGACCATCAACTACCGTACCCTTAAGCCAGAAAAGGACGGTCTTTTCTGCGAGAAGATCTTTGGACCTGTAAGGGACTGGGAGTGCGCCTGCGGTAAGTACAAAGGCATTCGCTTCAAGGGTATTACCTGCGAGCGCTGCGGTGTTGAAGTAACCACCGCAAAGGTTCGTCGTGACCGCATGGGCCACATCGAGCTTGCTGCTCCTGTAAGCCACATCTGGTACTTCAAGAGCCCAACCAGCTTCCCTCTGGCACGTCTTCTTGATATCAAGAGCAAGGACCTCGAGAAAGTCCTCTACTTTGCATCTTACGTAATCACCAGTGTTGACACTGAGGCACGTGAGGCTGACGTAGACGATCTTCGTGAGGAGCTTGCAGCAGATATCGAAGAGCTTGACGCAGAGCGCGACGATCAGATCGCACGTCTTCGCGAGCAGGGCCAGCCACAGGATGACGAGTTTGGCGATTTTGAGCCTCTTTCTGAGGACGAGATTCGTGCAGGCGTCGCTGATCTTGAGGAAGAGTACGAGGAAGAGAAGACACTTCGTCGTGAGGCTTTCGAGAAGTTCATGCAGCTTGAGACCAGAGAGCTCATCTCCGATGAGGGTCTGTTCTCCGAGCTTAAGCGCTACTATGGCATCTACTTCAAGGGTGGCATGGGCGCAGAGGCAGTACGTGACCTTCTCTCCAACATTGACCTTGAGAAAGAGGCCAAGGAGCTCCGCGCTATTATCGCCAATGAGGATGCTCAGAAGCAGAAGCGCGAGAAGGCCATTAAGCGCCTTGAGATTGTTGACGCTTTCCTTAAGGGCGGCAACGATCCAGCTAACATGATCCTTGACGTTGTACCAGTTATTCCACCTGATCTTCGTCCTATGGTTCAGCTTGATGGTGGCCGTTTTGCAGCTTCCGACTTAAACGATTTGTATCGTCGTGTTATTAACCGTAACAATCGTCTTAAGCGCCTGCTTGACCTTGACGCACCTTCCATCATTGTTAACAACGAGAAGCGCATGCTTCAGGAGTCCGTTGACGCTCTGTTTGACAACGGTCGCCGTGGTCGTCCAGTCACTGGTCGTGGTGGACGTCCTCTGAAGTCTCTTGCTGAGGCCCTTAAGGGTAAGCAGGGTCGCTTCCGTCAGAACCTTCTGGGTAAGCGTGTTGACTACTCTGGCCGTTCCGTCATTGTTGTTGACCCACACCTGAAGCTGCACCAGTGCGGTCTTCCATCTGCTATGGCACTTGAGCTCTTCAAGCCATTTGTCATGCGTCGTTTGGTTGAGCTCCGCAAGGTTGAAAACATTAAGGGCGCAAAGCGCGCTATTGACCGTGGTACCCCAGTTGTTTGGGACGTTCTGGATGAGGTCATTCAGGATCGCCTCGTTCTTCTCAACCGCGCACCTACCCTTCACCGTCTGTCTATCCAGGCATTTGAGCCAGTCCTTATCGAGGGTAAGGCAATCCACCTGCACCCTCTGGTCTGCGCACCATTCAACGCAGACTTCGACGGCGACCAGATGTCTGTCCACGTGCCACTTTCTACTCAGGCACAGACAGAGGCTCGCATTCTGATGCTCTCCAGCAACAACCTCAGAAGCCCTGCTTCTGGTAAGGTTCTGACCGTTCCTTCTCAGGATATGGTCTTTGGTGTCTACTACCTCACTTCCGAGAAGACCGGTGAAGACGCTAAGACACTTACCTTTGCAAGCTTTGAGGATGCTCTTCTGGCTATTGAGGCCAACCGTGACCTTGATCTTCAGGCAAAGGTTGTTGTCCGCGTAAGCTCCAAGGATGCAAACGTTGCTGATAGCGATCGTGCTATCTTCCGCGTTATGACTGGCCGCGGTCAGTATGAGGACCTGGACGTTACTGAGGGCACCAAGCGTTTTGAGACCACTGTTGGTCGCATTATCTTCAACCGTCAGTGCCTGCCAGAGGATTACCCATACATCAACTACAAGATGGTTAAGTCCGACATTGGTGTTCTGGTCAACGATTGCTGCGACCGTTACCCAATGGCTGATGTTGAGCCAATTCTGGACAACATCAAGAAGACTGGCTTCCACTACGCAACTCTTGCTGGTCTGACCGTTTCTGTTTGGGATGCTGTCATTCCTCCACACAAGCCACAGCTGCTTCAGGAGGCACAGGACCGCGTTGACCAGATCAACGAGTACTACGAGGACGGCTTCCTCTCCGAGCGAGAGCGTCACGTTGAGGTTGTTAACGCATGGACCGAGTGCACCGATCTTCTCGGCTCTGAGATGCTTACAGGCTTTGCAGAGAACAACCCAATTTACATGATGGCTGACTCTGGAGCTCGTGGTTCTAAGACACAGCTTCGCCAGCTTGCTGGTATGCGAGGCCTGATGGCGGATATGTCCGGTGAAACCATCGACCTTCCAATTAAGGCAAACTTCCGCGAGGGTCTTGAGCCTCTCGAGTACTTCATTTCTACCTACGGCGCTCGTAAGGGTCTGGTAGATACCGCATCCCACACCTCCGACTCTGGTTACCTGACTCGTCGACTCGTCGACGTTGCACAGGACGTCATTGTCCGCGAGGAGGACTGCGGCACTGATGAGGCAGTTACCTATCCTCTGATTAAGCCTGGTCAGACTTCTGTTGATACTGACCTGATTGGCCGCTGCACCCTTGAGGATGTCTGCGATCCAAACACTGGCGAGGTTCTTATCCCTGCTGGTGGCTATGTTGAGTCCAAGCAGGATCTTGAGCGTCTTGTTGAGCACGGCCTTGCTAAGGTTCAGCTCCGCGCGCTTCTGACCTGTAAGTCTAAGTACGGCGTCTGCCAGAAGTGCTACGGCTGGGATCTTTCCACCCGTCGTCCTGTCAACATTGGTACTGCAGTTGGTATTATCGCAGCTCAGTCCATTGGTGAGCCTGGTACTCAGTTGACCATGCGTACCATTCACTCCGGTGGTGTTGCAGGCGCAGACGATATTACGCAGGGTCTTCCTACCGTTGCTCGTATGTTCGACGTCGTCGGCAACGTCAACGAGAAGATTCTTGGCCGCGAGGCTGACCTGGCTCCTGTTTCTGGTGTTCTTCACATTACCCCAGAGACCACCGAGTACCTGCTGCGTATTGTTGATGCAGACGATGCTTCCCGTGTCATCGAGGAGTGGCGTGTACCTGCATCTGTCCGCTTCATGCCTGGCATTGAGGATGGCGTTGTTGTCCGTGCTGGTGACCAGATTACCCGCGGCTTCGTCAACTTCCGTATGCTCCGTCGACTCACTGACATTGAGTCCACTATGCACACCTTCGTTGAGTCCGTTAAGGACGTCTATACCTCCCAGGGTGTAGAACTCAACGATAAGCACATCGAGGTTATCGCACGTCAGATGCTTCGTCGTGTTCAGGTTACCAACCCAGGTGACTCTTCGTACCTGCTTGGTCAGTATGTGGACCGCTATGTCTTCGCAGAGACTGTCCAGAACATTGCCCTTGCTGGTGGTACTCCACCAGAGGCAGAGCCAGCAATCCTTGGTACTCTGAAGGTTGCAAGCTCTATCGATTCTTGGCTCTCCAGCGCATCGTTCATCCGTACTGCAGGCGTTCTTACCTCTGCAGCAATCGAGGGCGACGTTGACCACCTGCTTGACCTCAAGTCCAACGTTATTGTTGGTAAGCAGATTCCTGCAGGTACTGGTCTCTCCGCATACAGCGATGTTGAGCTTACCTACCACGGCACCAAGATTGATGGCCCAACCTCTTCTCTTGCTAAGTCTCTTCCAGACTGGGCACCAGCAGAGCTTAAGGACATCGAGGAGCAGCTTCCTAAGCAGCTTGACTGGGTCAACGAGGATTACAACGGTGGCGTTTACTCCAAGAATGGCCGTACGCTTTCAAGCGAGGATGCAAAGCTGTACCTCTTCGACGATCTTGGCGTGTCACAGCGTTGGACCAACAAGTTCAGCGAGGTTGGCATTGAGACCGTAGGCGATCTTATCGGTAAGACCGAGGAAGACCTGCTTCGCATCGATGGTATTGGTGCAAAGGCAATCGAGGAGCTCCGCGATGGCCTTGAGGCTCGTAACCTCCTCTACATCCTTGAGCCAGAAGAGGATGAGGCAGATTCTGAGGATCTTTCTCAGCTGCTCAACATGGTCTTCTCGCCAGAAGGCGATGGCGGCTTGATGCTGGGCTCTGCAGCTCCATCCACTCACTCTGATTACACCGAGACACTCATCGGTTCTTCTTCCGACGAGGTTAGCCCTGATGTAATTAACGAGGACCTTGGTTCTCTGGATGACCTTCTCAATCAGGTTGTCCGCATGGACGCTGAGGCAGACGGCGAAGACGAGTAAGTAATTTCGCCTGATACATCAAACTTTTTCGGAGATTGACTCCGATACAGAAGAGGACTTCAGCCGTTAGCTGGAGTCCTCTTTTTATTTGTTCTAACGGAGCAGAGTCGGTATATACTAAGATGCGTTACAAACAATATTTTGCGAGAAGCCCTGTGTACTCAGAGTTTTGAGTTGTAAAGAGTAGGAAGTATCATGACTAATCATTCTCACGAGTGTGAGCATACAAACAATATTTGCGAGTGCGTTTCTGAAGAACAACTGCACGAGTTTCTTGCTAATGACGATATCATCTATGATGCCACTCAAATTTATGATGCGCTTTCTGACTTTACACGTTTCCAGATTTTGGGAGCTCTTCTTTTGGGCGAGAAGAGTGTAACTGAACTGCAGGAGCTTCTCTCTGTTTCTCAGTCTGCTACTTCTCATCAGCTCCGCCTTCTGCGCGATCGTGGTCTGGTAACTGCAAAAAGAGATGGTCGTCGCGTCATTTATTCTCTTGCTGATGATCATGTCATTACGCTTATTAGCGTCGGTCTTGCTCACGCTGCTCATCAGCACTAGGAAAGTAGAAGCCTTTGGTCGTCTTGTTTTTCAACAAGCAATGGACTTTTGATTGATACCTTATGGTGAGTCTTCAGCACATAAACGGAAGAAATGTGTGGGACATTCTTAATCTCAAGGTGTCCGAGGACCAGCAAGACTTTGTTGCTGGAAATGATATAAGTCTTATCGAAGCCTATATAGCCAAGGCAGAAAACGGACAGATTTTTCCTTTTGGTATATACAAGAATGATTTACCAATAGGGTTTCTGATGATTGGGTTTGGCACAGATAGCAGCTGGGACAAAGCTCCAGCAATAGCTCAAAATAATTACGATCTTCGACGTCTGATGATTGATGCAAAATTCCAAGGTAGGGGATATGGCAAAGAAGCGCTCATGCTTGCGTTGGAGTTTATACGTACCTTTCCCTGTGGAAAAGCAGAGTTTTGTTGGCTTTCCTATGAACCCAAAAATAAGGTCGCGCAAGATCTCTATCGTTCATATGGATTTGTTGAGACGGGCGAGAAAGACGGCGAAGAAGTAATTGCTGTTTTGAAGTTAGTCCCCTGAACTTAGAGTGTCCTTAATCAAGGCATTTCTCGCCAAATTTATAGTTTTTGAAAACAAAGACTCCTTTATCTAAAACTAATATTTGCTACTCGTGTAATTTCTATGAAGTATAGATACGCCCGGCACAGTGGCTTGTTGACATGTGGCTTTCATCAGCGTAAAGTACTTCCCTGCGTAATTCCAAGGGGACAGTGCTGTGTCGCCTTTCGAATATGTAAAACTGCAGGTAGATAGGTATAAGAAGGAGAAGATCTTGCCTACTATTAACCAGCTCGTACGTAAGGGCCGCGTGAGCGTCAAGTCAAAGTCTAAGAACGCCGCTCTTCAGCACAACCCACAGAAGCGTGGTGTTTGCACCCGCGTTTTCACCACTACGCCAAAGAAGCCTAACTCAGCACTCCGTAAGGTTGCTCGTGTTCGTCTTGTTAATGGCATTGAGGTAACCGCTTACATTCCTGGTGAGGGTCACAACCTCCAGGAGCACTCCATTGTTCTGGTTCGTGGCGGCCGTGTCCGTGACCTTCCTGGTGTTCGTTACAAGGTTGTTCGCGGTGCATTCGACTGCGCAGCAGTTCAGAATCGTGCTCAGGGCCGTTCCCGTTACGGCACTAAGCGTGCTAAGTAATCACGTCCACTACTCGAACTAGTTCTTAGGAGATTAATATGCCGCGTCGCGCAGCAGCAGTACGTCGTGAGGTTATGCCTGACGCCGTCTACAACAATCGTCTGGTAACCCAGCTTATTAACAAGGTCCTTCTCGACGGCAAGAAAGCAACCGCAGAGCGCATTGTCTACGGTGCATTTGACATCGTCGCAGAGAAGACTGGCGAGGATGCCCTCACTGTCTTCAAGAAGGCTATGGATAACATTCGCCCAACACTCGAGGTTAAGCCTAAGCGTGTTGGTGGCGCTACTTACCAGGTTCCAATGGAGGTCAACTCCCGTCGTGCAACTACTCTTGCTATCCGCTGGATGGTCACTTTCAGCCGTAGCCGTAAAGAGAAGACCATGGCAGAGCGTCTTGCAAACGAGATCATCGACGCAACTAACGGCGTAGGTGCATCCGTCAAGCGCCGCGAGGACCTGTACAAGATGGCTGAGGCCAACCGCGCCTTCTCCCACTACCGCTTCTAGTCGGAATTCAGGAGTAGCAAACAAATGGCTAAGACTAAGTACAATCTTAAAGACCTCCGCAACATCGGCATCATGGCTCACATCGATGCTGGTAAGACCACCACTACGGAGCGTATTCTTTACTACACCGGTAAGACCCACAAGATTGGTGAGGTCCACGACGGTGCAGCAACCATGGACTGGATGGTTCAGGAGCAGGAGCGCGGCGTAACCATTACTTCCGCAGCTACCACTTGCTTCTGGAAAGACCATGTCATCCAGATCATCGACACCCCAGGCCACGTTGACTTTACCGCTGAGGTTGAGCGTTCTCTTCGTGTTCTGGACGGCGCAGTTGCAGTCTTCGACGCAGTTGCAGGCGTTCAGCCACAGTCCGAGACCGTTTGGCGTCAGGCTACCAAGTACGGCGTACCTCGTATTGCATTCATCAACAAGTTTGACCGCGTAGGTGCAGACTTCTTCCGTGCAATCCAGACCATGCGTGACCGCCTTGGCGCAAACGCAATTGCAGCTCAGGTCCCAATGGGCGCTGAGTCCAACTTCTGGGGTCTTATCGACCTTGTCACCAACACTGCATGGGACTTCAAAGAGGATGCTAAGGGCATGATTTACCCTGAGCCACTCGACGAGATTCCTGCAGAGTTTGTAGAGATTGCAGCTGAGAAGCGTGAAGAGCTTCTTGAGGCAGCTTCTGACTTCTCTGAGGACGTCATGATGGCTGTTCTCGAGGGTGAAGAGGTTGACGTTGAGACCCTTAAGGGTGCTCTTCGTGCTGGCGTTCTTGCTGGTCAGATTAACCCTGTCTTTGTTGGCTCTGCTTACAAGAACAAGGGTATCCAGGAGCTTCTGGACGCAGTCATCGACTTCCTTCCAAGCCCACTGGACGTTCCAGAGATTGATGGCGTCACTCCTAAGGGTGACGAGGCAGTTCGTCACGCAGACGTTAAGGAGCCATTCTCCGCTCTTGCATTCAAGATCATGACTGACCCTTATGTTGGTAAGCTTACCTACATTCGTGTTTACTCTGGTCAGGCAGAGGCAGGTTCTTACGTCTACAACTCCGTCAAGGACAACCGTGAGCGCTTTGGCCGCATCCTTGAGATGAACGCAAACGACCGTGTTGATCGTGACGAGTGCTCCGCAGGCGACATTGTTGCATGCGTTGGTCTGAAGAACACCACTACTGGTGACACTCTTTGTGACGAGAAGAACCCAATCATCCTTGAGTCCATCAGCTTCGCAGATCCTGTTATCGACGTTGCTGTTGAGCCTAAGACCAAGGCTGAGCAGGAGAAGATGTCCATCGGCCTTTCTAAGCTGGCTGAAGAGGACCCAACCTTCCAGGTTCACACTGATCACGAGACCGGCCAGACCATCATTGCTGGTATGGGCGAGCTTCACCTTGAGATTATTGTTGACCGTCTCCGTCGTGAGTTTAAGGTTGACTGCAACGTTGGTAAGCCACAGGTTGCTTACCGCGAGACTGCTGGTAAGGCAGTAAGCCACGCTGAGGGCAAGTTTGTCCGTCAGTCCGGTGGTAAGGGTCAGTATGGCCACGCAGTCATCGATCTTGAGCCACAGGAAGAGGGCAAGGGTTACGAGTTTGTCAACGCTATCGTCGGTGGTGTTATTCCTAAGGAGTACATCCCATCTATCGATAAGGGCATTCGTGAGGCTCTTGAGAACGGCGTTATTGCTGGTTACCCAGTAGTCGACATCAAGGTCACCCTTGTTGACGGTTCTTACCACGAGGTCGACTCCTCTGAGGCAGCATTTAAGATTGCTGGTTCTATGGCAATTAAGGATGCTCTCAAGAAGTCCAACCCTGTCCTTCTCGAGCCAGTTGAGTCTGTTGAGGTTGAGACACCTGAGCAGTACATGGGCGACGTTATGGGCAACCTTTCTTCCCGTCGTGGCAAGATTGAGGGTATGGACGATCGTATGGACGCCAAGGTCATCCGCGCTAAGGTGCCTCTTGGTGAGATGTTCGGTTACGCAACCGACCTTCGTTCCCAGACCCAGGGCCGTGCGAGCTACACCATGCAGTTCGATTCTTACGAGCCCGTTCCTAACGCTGTACGCGAAGAGATTGTCGCCAAAAACGGCGGCTCTGCATCCTAAGTAAACGACCACGAGCTCTAGCTCATTTATGGAGGTACCCAAAGTGTCAAGCCAGAAGATCAGGATTCGCCTCAAGGGCTATGATCACGAGGTCATTGATCAGTCCGCTAAGCTGATTGTTGACACCGCACAGAAGACAGGTGCGCGTGTTTCCGGTCCTATCCCTCTGCCAACCGAGCGCAACCTTTACACCGTTATCCGCTCACCACACAAGGATAAGGATTCCCGTAATCAGTTTGAGATGCGCACCCACAAGCGTCTCATCGATATTCTCGACCCAAGCGCTTCTACCGTTGATTCGCTTATGCGTCTCGACCTTCCAGCTGGTGTCGATATCGAGATCAAGCTCTAAGCATACGGCTTAATCCAACGTGCAAACCCTCCTGTGCATCTTCGCGCGGGAGGGTTTTTGCGTGAGTGACGTTGAACCACGTGCGAAGAATCACGTACGAAGGACCACGAGCGTAGGACCACGTGCGAACACGGGTCGCAAGCGATTTCAACCCGGCATCCATTTCGTGTGGATACCGGGTTTCTTGTGCGCATATGCTGGAAGTGGACGGGTTTCTCGCCAGGTGGACGGCGCGAGCCTGACGTGCGCCTGATTTCTTCAAAGAATCTGTAACTTTTGCCTAAACACATCAAAGAATCTGTGGATTTGCCTGATTTTGTTAAAGAATCGGTGGCGCAAATACAGATTCTTTGTACTTTTCAGGCAGACTTTTCTAGACGCAATTCACATCTGCACTTGGCGAGAAACCCGTAGAATAGGGAAGCGAATACTTTTACAGCGCACAGGAGAAGAGATGCAGGAAAGCTCGCACAACATAAGTGGTCACCGGAATGCAAGTAGCCAGCTAAACACCGGTTGCTCGGAAAACGCTCACGCAATAAAAATCCTCTTTGTGTGCCACGGAAATATCTGCAGGTCAACGATGGCACAGTACGTCATGCAAGATCTTGTCGAGAAAAACGGTCTCGCAGACTCGTTTGTCATTGACTCAGCCGCAACCTCTACAGAGGAGATTGGTAATCCAGTTGATCCTCGTACGCGATGCAAGCTTCAGCAAGAGGGAATTCATTGTGGCAATCATCGTGCGAGGCAGATGACTCGTGCAGATTACGATAACTTTGATTACCTCATAGGCATGGACCACAATAACCTGCGCAACATGATGCGCATACTAAAAGATGATCCGCTTGGAAAGGTTTCGCTGCTCCTTGATTGGACAGAGAAGCCTCGCGACATTGCGGATCCATGGTATTCAGGAAATTTTGATCTGACGTATGAGGATGTCACTGAGGGTTGCGAAGTATTGCTCAAGAAACTTTTGGCTGCCTGGTCTTAGTTGCCTAGCCTTAGCTGCTTAGTCTTGGCATCCTGATTTTGGCAAAATTATTGTCGCGGATTGGTTTTACAAAATTTTTTGAAAAAATTTTGTAAAATTCCACGGGTTTCTCGCCAATGGATACGCCCGGGTCAGCGGTTTGACCTCGCAAAATAGGCGAGAAGAAAGATCTCGCAGCTAGAAGGTATCAAACGCTCTTCACAAAGCGTTCATCTTTTAGAGATTTTGGGCTTGTTTCTTCTCAAAAATGAGTGTAAAGTAGACGGGCTGCTCAAACAGGACAATTATGTCTAAAGGCAGTATGTACAGGACGTGGTCCGCTGGGGAAGAGTACCCGATGTGCTCTCAAGGTCCCATGACCACCGAAGGTTAGGAAAGAGCATGGTTAATACCATCCTCGGCCGCAAGCTGGGCATGACCCAGGTATGGGACGAGAACGACAACGTCGTTCCTGTTACCGTCGTTCTTGCTGGCCCCTGCACCGTTTCACAGGTAAAGACTGTTGAGACGGACGGCTACAATGCCGTACAGATTGGCTTCGGCGACATCTCCGAGAAGCATGTCAACAAGCCAATGGCTGGTCACTTCAAGGCACAGGGCGTCGAGCCAATGCGTTACCTCCGCGAGGTCCGCGTTGAGGATGCTTCTGAGCACAAGACCGGCGATGTTGTCACAGTTGCTGACTTCTCTGAGGTTACCGCTGTTGACGTAACAGGCACTTCTAAGGGTAAGGGTTTCCAGGGTACCGTTAAGCGCTGGAACTTCTCTCGCGGTCCAATGACTCACGGTTCTCGTAACCAGCGTCGTCCAGGTTCCATTGGTCAGTGCGCATACCCTGCACGCGTTCGTAAGGGCCTTCACATGTATGGTCACATGGGCGCAGAGCGCGTTACGGTCAAGAACCTTAAGCTTGTCCGCGTTGATGCTGAGCAGAACCTCATGCTTATCAAGGGTGCTGTTCCTGGCGGCAAGAATGCCCTCGTCCAGGTCCGCATGGCCTAAGGGCCTTTAGGCAAACACTTAGGCTAACAAGGAGACAACATGTCCAAGTATGAGATTAAGAACGTAGAGGGAAAGAAGGTCGGCGACGCCGAGCTCTCCTCTGACGTCTATGGCATTGAGCCAAACATCCCTGTTGTGCACCAGGTTGTAGTCTGCCAGGACGCATCCGCACGTCAGGGTACCCACTCTACAAAGAACCGTCACGAGGTATCCGGCGGTGGCGTTAAGCCTTACCGTCAGAAGGGTACTGGTCGTGCTCGCCAGGGTTCTATTCGTGCTGGTCAGTGGACTGGTGGTGGCGTCATCTTTGGACCTACCCCTCGTTCCCACGCACGTCGTATTAACAACAAGATGGTCAAGCTTGCTATGAGGTCCGTCCTCTCCGGCAAGGTTGCAGACTCCGAGCTTGTCCTCGTCGACTCTCTCGAGTTTGCTCAGCCTTCCACCAAGCAGGCAAAGGCTGCACTTCAGAACCTCGGTATTGAGGGTAAGCGCGTTACCGTCATCGTCCCAGACGACGACGTCAACACCTACCTCTCTTTCCGTAACCTTCCTAAGGTTTCAATCTTCGGCGTTTCTGAGGTTACTACTCGTTTCCTGATCGACAACGGCGCACTTGTTATGTCCGCTGATGTCGCTAAGCAGCTTGGGGAGGTGCTCGCATAATGAACTCTCCTTATGAGGTCATCATTCGTCCTATCGTTTCAGAGCGTGCTTTCGATCTGATGGAGCAGGGCAAGTACACTTTTGAGGTTGCTCGTAACGCAGGTAAAGAAGAGATTGCTGCAGCTGTAGAGAAGCTCTTCTCTGTACACGTCACCAAGGTAAACACACTTTCTGTTAAGCCAAAGAACAAGCGTGTACGTTATCAGCAGGCAGGCAAGACCCGCCAGTGGAAGAAGGCTATTGTTACCCTCGCTGCTGGTGAGACTATCGAGATCTTCGGTAATAACTCTGCTGAGTAAGGTTTTTCTCCCGTGCCTCTTTTGAGGTACGGGTTCGTATGCCGCGCATAGTAGATACGCGCGGTACCGTGGTAATCCGGTGTTAGCTCGACTTTCCCTTAAGCGGGCTAGCCAACGGAGAAGAAAGGGATACTGTTTATGGCAGTTAGGCATCTAAAGCCAACAAGCGCAGGCAGGCGCTTCCAGACAATCTCAGACTTTGCTGAGATTACAACTGATAAGCCCGAGAAGTCCCTTCTCGAGCCTCTGCCAAAGAAGGCTGGCCGCAACAACAATGGCCGCATCACTACCCGTCACCAGGGTGGTGGCCACAAGCGCCAGTACCGTCGTATCGACTTCAAGCGTCGCAAGGATGACATCCCAGCTAAGGTCGCTACTGTTGAGTACGATCCTAACCGTTCCGCTCGTATTGCTCTTCTGCACTATGCAGACGGCGCAAAGGCATACATCCTTTGCCCAGAGGGCCTGAGCGTCGGTGACACCGTTCTTTCTGGTACCAAGGACATCGACATCAAGCCTGGTAACTGCACCACTCTTGAGCAGATTCCAGTAGGTACTCTTGTTCACGCAGTTGAGTTCCAGCCTGGCAAGGGTGCTGCAATGGCACGTGCTGCTGGTACTTCCGTCCAGCTCATGGGTAAGGACAACGGCTATGCAGTTCTGCGTATGCCTTCCTCCGAGCTCCGTCGTGTTCTTCTGACCTGCCGTGCAACCATTGGCGAGGTTGGTAACGCTGAGCACTCCAACATTGTTGTTGGTAAGGCTGGTCGTTCCCGTTGGGCAGGCGTCCGTCCTACCGTCCGTGGTACTGTCATGAACCCTGTTGACCACCCACACGGCGGTGGTGAAGGTAAGAACCACACTTCTGGTCGTCCTTCCGTCACCCCATGGGGTAAGCCAACCAAGGGTTATAAGACCCGCGACCCGAAGAAGGCTTCTAACCGCCTGATCATTCGCCGTCGTAAGTCCAAGTAAGACACGAGTAGGAGTAGATAAATGAGCAGAAGTCTCAAAAAAGGCCCCTTTGTGGAGACTCGCCTCCTTGCGCGTGTCGCTGCAATGAACGAGGCTGGCAAGAAGGACGTTATCAAGACCTGGTCACGTTCCTCAACCATCTTCCCTGAGATGGTCGGTCACACCATCGCTGTTCACGATGGTCGTAAGCATGTACCTGTGTACGTCACCGAGTCCATGGTTGGTCACAAGTTGGGCGAGTTCTCCCCATCCCGTACCTTCCGCGGTCACAAGGCCAAATAGGGGGAGTGTAGTAAATGGCTAAGAACACCGATTCTATTGAGGTTCGCGCAACAGCTAAGTATGTTCGCGTTGCTCCTCGTAAGGCTCGCGCAGTTGTCGCGCTTGTCCGCGGTAAGTCTGTCGAGAAGGCCCTTGAGGTTCTTCAGTTCTCGACTCGCGCTGCCGCAACTGATATTGCTAAGGTTCTGCGCTCCGCAGTTGCTAACGCCGAGAACAACAATGGTCTCCGTGCTAACAACCTGGTAGTCAAGACCGCTTTTGTTGACGAAGGCCCAACGCTTAAGCGTATTCGCCCTCGTGCAAAGGGTTCGGCTTCCCGCATTAACAAGCGTATGAGCCACATTACCGTTGTCGTTGCACCTCGAAAGGAGGCGTAGGAATGGGTCAGAAAGTACAGCCTACAGGCTTCCGTCTTGGTGTAACCGAGAGCTGGCGTTCTCGTTGGTACGCCGATAAGGACTACGCCGAGCAGCTCGGCAACGATCTTGCTATCCGCAAGTATCTTGAGAAGCGCCTTGAGAAGGCAGCTGTTGCTCGTATTGATATCGAGCGCGCTGGTGATAAGGTCAAGGTAACTATTTTCTCCGCACGTCCTGGTATTGTCATTGGCAAGAAGGGCGCAGAGATTGACGGCCTCCGTGCAGATCTTGAGCGTGTTGCTAAGGTCGGCAAGGGTCAGGTCAACGTAGATGTCGTCGAGGTTAAGCGTCCTGAGCTTGACGCAAACCTTGTTGCTCAGTCCATCGCAGAGCAGCTTGAGCAGCGTGTCGCTTTCCGTCGCGCTATGCGTAAGGCTGTTCAGTCCGCTCGTAAGGCTGGCGCTAAGGGTATTCGTATCCAGTGCTCTGGTCGTCTGAACGGTGCTGAGATGGGCCGCCGTGAGTGGTACCGTGAGGGTCGCGTGCCTCTGCACACCCTTCGTGCTGCAATCGGCTATGGTACCGCTACAGGCCGCACCACCATGGGCGCTGTTGGTATCAAGGTTTGGATTTATTACGGCGAGAAGATGCCTGGACAGCCAACACCTAACCCAGCTCTTGAGGGCTCCGCTCGTCCACGTCGTGCTCGCAATGAGAGGAGGGGCCGTTAATGCTTGCTCCAAAGCGTGTATTGCACCGTAAGGTACAGCGCGGTTCCATGAAGGGCCAGGCAAAGGGTAATACCCAGCTGCACTTTGGTTCCTGGGGCATCCGTGCAGAGGAGGCTCACTGGATTACTAACCGCCAGATTGAGGCTGCTCGTATTGCTCTCACCCGTGAGATGAAGCGTGGCGGTAAGGTTTGGATTACTATCTTCCCAGATAAGCCAATCACCAAGAAGCCTGCAGAGACTCGCATGGGTTCCGGTAAGGGTAACCCAGAAGAGTGGGTAGCAGTTGTTAAGCCTGGTCGTATCATGTTTGAGATTGATGGCGTACCAGAGGAAGTTGCTCGTGAGGCTCTCCGTCTTGCTCAGCACAAGCTTCCAATCAAGACCAAGATTGTCTCCAAGGCCGATCAGGACGGTGAGAACTAATGAAGTACACCGAAATCAAGGCTATGAGCGATGCAGACCTCGCTAAGAAACTCGAGGAAGGCCGCGCAGAGCTCTTTAATCTTCGTTTCCAGATGGCAACCAGCCAGCTGGACAACACCGCTCGTGTCAAGGCTGTTAAGCGTGACATTGCTCGCGTTCAGACCGAGATGCGCACCCGTCAAATTGCTGCGGAAGCATCCGCAGAGCAGAACTAGATCGCAGGAGATAAGTTATGGCAGAGACCGAAAGCAGAAATGCGCGTAAGGTTCGTACCGGACTCGTCGTCTCCATCTCTGGCGAGAAGACGATTACGGTAGAGATTACGTACCGTAAGCACCACCCTAAGTATGGCAAGATGATGACCATCGGCAAGAAGCTTCATGTTCACGATGAGAACAACGAGGCTGGTCTGGGCGATACCGTCCGCGTCATGGAGACTCGTCCTCTTTCCAAGACCAAGCGTTGGCGTCTCGCAGAGATCGTTGAGCGCGCTAAGTAATTAGCACCTAGGAAACAGCTTTTAGCTCAACCTAGTTTTGTATCTATCATTATTTCTCATGTGCGCAAATACGCGCACCTCTGAGAAATTAGGTTCCGGAGGAACGTCACATGATTCAGATGGAGACCATTCTCAACGTCGCTGACAACAGCGGCGCAAGGCGCGTAAAGTGCGTCAAGGTCCTTGGTGGCTCCAAGCGTCGTTACGCCGGCCTTGCCGACGTCATCATTGGCGCTGTCCAGGAGGCTACTCCAGGTGGTTCGGTGAAGAAGGGCGACATTGTTCGCTGCGTCATCGTTCGTACCGCTAAGGACACCCGTCGCAAGGACGGTAGCTACATCCGCTTTGACCAGAACGCATGCGTTCTTGTTAACAAAGAGGGTGAGCCCAAGGGTACTCGTATCTTTGGACCAGTCGCTCGCGAGCTGCGCGACCACAAGTACATGAAGATTGTCTCACTTGCACCTGAGACCCTTTAAGGAGGAACGACATGCCTAAGATGAAGATCAAGAAGGGCGACAAGGTCGAGGTCCTCACTGGTAAGGACAAGGGTAAGCGCGGCGAGGTACTTCGCGTATATCCAGAGAAGAACAAGGTTGTCGTTGAGGGCGTTGCAATTGCAAAGCGCCATGTCAAGCCAAACGCAGCTAACCAGCAGGGTGGCATCGTTGAGGCAGAGGCAGCAATCGACGCTTCCAATGTTGCTCTTATCGACCCTAAGACCGACAAGCCAACTCGTGTTGGCTACCTGATCAAGGAGGACGGCACTAAGGTCCGCGTCTCCAAGAAGTCAGGCGCTGAGCTCTAAGTTATACGTGTTTCTCGCTTTGTAGAAACATCTCAGAGCTACTTCAAACCCCGTTATCATCAGATAGCGGGGTTTTCTTTTTGGGCGAGAAGTGCGGTCTTGTGTAAGTCGTGTGATGACACGAAAAAATATCAGCTAGCTTGAAATTCTCGCCCCATTTTTGCTCAATAAGGTCTAATATTGTTCATTGCGTCTTTCTATGGGACACGTATGTCTCGAGGATGCAGATGGCTCCTAGTTCGCCAAACTAGGAGGTGCGAGGCGATCCCCGCACTTAAAACCCCAAGAGTTAAGGAGAAACCATGGCAGACGAGAAGTACACCCCTCGCCTTAAAGAGCTTTACTACGCATCCGTGCGTGATGCTCTGAAGGAGAAATTTGGTTACACCAACGTTAACCAGATTCCTAAGTTTGAGAAGATTGTTGTCAACATGGGTGTTGGCGAGGCAGCTACAGACGCTAAGGCAATTGACGGCGCTGTAAACGACCTCCGTACCATTACCGGTCAGCAGCCACTCGTTACACACGCTCGCAAGTCTATCGCAACCTTTAAGCTTCGCCAGGGTATGCCAATCGGCGCTAAAGTTACCCTTCGTGGCGATCGTATGTGGGAGTTCCTGGATCGTCTGATCGCAGTTGCAATTCCTCGTATCCGCGACTTCCGTGGTATCTCTGCTAAGAGCTTCGACGGCCGTGGTAACTTCTCCATGGGCGTAACCGAGCAGCTCATCTTCCCAGAGATTGACTTTGACAAGATGGACCACACCCGCGGTATGGACATCACCATTGTCACCACTGCTAACACCAACGAGGAGGGTAAGGCACTTCTCGACGCCTTCCACTTCCCATTCAAGCAGGACTAACTTTTACCTGCGCTTAAATTAAGCGCATTCCTGTAGGCACCCTGTGCCAGGTGACAAACGTCACCAGCTCTATTGTTTGAAGTCATCTTGGCGTTCGCCAAGTTGCATTTTGAAGGAGGATTTGTGGCTAAGACTTCGATGATCGTCAAAGCCTCGCGTGAGCCGAAGTACTCTACGCGTACACAGAACCGTTGCCAGCGTTGTGGACGTCCCCACTCCGTTTACCGCAAGTTTGGTCTGTGCCGTGTGTGCTTCCGTGAGCTAGCGAGCAAGGGCGAGCTTCCTGGTGTCCGCAAGGCAAGCTGGTAGGACTCAGGGCTCTGGCGTCAAGGCATCTGCGCCACGGGTGTAGATGAACCAGACACGCAGTTTCATCATTAACGAAGGAGAAGGATCAAATGAAAATTACCGATCCCATTTCAGACATGCTGACGCGTATTCGTAACGCAAACTCAGCTGGCAAGGATTCCGTATCCATGCCATCGAGCAAGGTGCTCGTTGAGATTGCTCGCGTCATCACCGAAGAGGGCTATGTCGAGGGTTACACCGTTGAGGATACTAAGCCTCAGAAGACTCTTCACATCACCCTTAAGTATGGTAAGAAGCGCGCTAAGGTTATCCGCGGCATTCGTCGTATTTCTAAGCCTGGTCTGCGCATTTACTCCACCGCTGAGAAGCTTCCACGCGTTCTTGGTGGTCTTGGTACTGCAGTGGTTTCCACTTCTAAGGGCATGATGTGCGACCGCGACGCTCGTAAGAACGGCGTTGGCGGCGAGGTCATCGCTTACGTTTGGTAAATCTGACAGGAATGAAAGGAGACAGCCGTGTCTCGTATTGGTAAGAAGCCTGTCCAGATTCCTGCTGGAGTCACTGTGACAGTTGATAACACCACCGTTACCGTTAAGGGTTCTAAGGGCGAGCTGACTCGTACTTTCTCTGAGCTGGTTGCTATCGCTCAGGAGGGCGAGGAGATTCTTGTTACTCGCGTTGACGAGTCCACTGAGTCCAACGCTCAGCAGGGTCTTGTCCGTACCCTTATCCACAACATGGTTGTTGGTGTCTCTGAGGGCTTCGAGAAGAAGCTTGAGCTCACCGGCGTTGGTTACCGTGTAGCACTTAAGGGCAAGGATCTTGACCTTTCCCTTGGTTATTCTCACCCAGTTCTCTATGTTGCACCTGAGGGCATTAGCTTTGAGGTACCTGATAACACTCACCTTACTGTTAAGGGTATTTCTAAGGAGAAGGTCGGCCAGGTTGCAGCTGAGATTCGTATGAAGCGTCCACCAGAGCCTTACAAGGGCAAGGGCATTCACTACGAAGGTGAGCACATCCGCAGGAAGCTCGGTAAGGCTGCTAAGTAAAGCAACCCTACTTTTAGGCTAAAAGACCATCACCCCGTTAGGTGATGGCATGTCTCTAAGGAGAAGGAATGAACAAGCAGCAGGCGAAAAAGGCGGGTCTTGAACGCCGCAAGCGCCGCGTACGTGCCAAGGTCTTTGGTACACCTGAGCGTCCGCGTCTTGCAGTTCACCGCACAAACGCAAACATTTATGCACAGCTTATTGACGACGCTTCTGGAAGAACTCTCTGCTCTGCCTCTACGCTTGACCCAGAGTTCCGTTCTACTGGCAAGGTTGGCTCCAACAAGGAGGCAGCTGAGTTCGTAGGTGAGCTTATCGGTAAGCGCGCCGCCGAGAAGAACGTCACTGAGGTCACTTTTGACCGTGGTGGCCGTCTCTATCACGGCCGCGTCAAGGCTTTGGCAGATGGCGCCCGCAACGCGGGCCTGAAGTTCTAGGAGGATTCAATGGCACGTGATCGTAAGCGCCAGCAGGATACGGATCTTCAGGAGCGCGTCGTTTATATTCACCGCGTTTCCAAGACCGTTAAGGGTGGCCGCCGTATGTCACTCGTTGCTCTGGTAGTCGTTGGCGACGGTAAGGGTAACGTTGGTATTGGCCAGGGTCGTTCCGCTGAGGTACCTCTGGCAATTCAGAAGGGCGTCGAGGACGCAAAGAGGAACATGTTCAAGGTCCCACTGACCGAGACTGGTTCCGTACCACACGCAGTCACTGGTCACTACGGTGCAGGTTCTGTTCTTATTAAGCCTGCATTCGAGGGTACTGGTGTTATTGCTGGTGGTCCTATTCGTCCACTCTTCGAGCTTGCAGGTATCACCAATGTACTTTCTAAGTCCCTTGGTACCGACAACGCTCTGAACATGATTAAGGCAGCAGCTGAGGGTCTGAAGGAGCTTTCCAGCCCAGAAGAAGCAGCTGAGCGTCGTGGCCTAACCGTCGGCGATATGTTCGTCGGAAAGGAGAACTAACGATGGCTAAGAACCTTAGCATCAAGCTTGTCCGTGGCGCCGTTGCAGGCGTCAAGAAGGACCAGACTGCTACGGTGAAGGCCCTCGGCCTCCACAAGATCGGCGATACCGTCGAGCAGCCTGACAACCCAAGCATTCGTGGAATGATCTTCAAGGTTAAGCACCTTGTCGAGGTTGAAGAGAACTAGAGGTAGTAATAATGCAGCTCAATGATCTTCGCCCCGCAGTGGGTTCGCGCAAAAATCGTAAGCGCGTAGGTCGCGGTAATTCTTCAGGCAATGGTACTTTTGCCGGCCGCGGTATGAATGGTCAGCTCTCCCGCTCTGGTGGCGGTAAGGGCGCTGGCTTCGAGGGTGGACAGCAGCCACTGGCTATGCGTCTTCCTAAGCTTCCTGGTTTCACTAACCACAACCGTGTTGAGTACGCTCCAGTCAACGTTGCTCGTCTGAATGCACTCTTTGCAGACGGCGAGACCGTAGACGCAGAGGCTCTGGTTGCTAAGGGAGTTATCAAGTACAACTTCATCCCAGTCAAGGTTCTGGGTGATGGCGAGCTTTCTAAGAAGCTCACTGTTAAGGTCGACAAGGTTTCCGCCTCCGCAAAGGCTAAGATCGAGGCGGCCGGTGGAAAGGTTGAGGCCGAGTAGTGAGTAAAGGAATCGCCAACGCATTTCGTGTTCCGGAACTAAGGGGAAAGATTCTCCTTACGGTACTGATTCTTCTTCTGTACCGTTTTGGTGCGTATCTTCCTGTGCCCGGTGCTCCATTCCAGCAGATGCTTTCTGTTTATCAGAATGGTCTTTCTAAGAATGGCGCAATGGCCGTGCTTAACCTATTTTCGGGTGGCGCTCTTTCTCGCATGTCTGTTTTCAGTCTGGGCATCATGCCTTACATTACGGCTCAGATCATCTTCCAGATGATGCAGTCCGTTATTCCATCTCTTGGCGAGCTTGCTAAAGATGGTGAGAGCGGCCAGCGTAAGATTACGCAGTACACGCGTTATCTTACGGTTGGCCTAGCTCTGCTCAATGCAGTTGGTTACCTGTTCTTGTTTAAGAGCTATGGTGTATCTTTTGCATCTATGGAGGGCGTGCCTGAGGCACTTGAAAACTTCCTGGTAGTCTTTACTATGCTAGTTGGTGCCATCATTATTATGTGGCTCGGTGAGGTTATTACCCAGCAGGGTGTTGGCAACGGAATGAGTCTTATCATCTTTGCAAACATCATGGCTGGACTTCCAACAGCCCTTATTTCTTCAGTAGCTACTCGTGGAAACATTGTTCTTACCGTTGTTACTGTTGTGGTTATGCTCGCTATTATTCCGCTCATTGTTTACATTGAGCGTGGTCAGCGTCGTATTCCTATCAACTATGCCAAGCGCGTTGTTGGTCGTCGTATGATGGGTGGTCAGTCAACTTACCTTCCAATTAAGGTAAACACTGCAGGCGTTGTACCAATCATCTTTGCATCTGCAATCCTGTATCTTCCTGCTCAGGTTGCTGTGTTCTTCCCAGGAGTAGAGTGGATTCAAAATCTTGCTACTTCACTTTCTTCTGGATGGGTTAACTGGGTTCTCTCAGTTATGTTCATTGTCTTCTTTGCATACTTCTACACCTCAATGGTGTTCAATCCAGAGGAGACAGCAGACCAGCTTAAGAAGCAGGGTGGCTTTATTCCTGGTGTTCGTCCAGGTACTGCTACTTCAACGTATATCAAGACTGTTATTGACAGAGTTACCCTTCCCGGTGCTATCTTTATGGCAGTTCTTGCAATCGTCCCAACCATTATTTTCTGGTTCACAGGCGATTCGTTGATACAGGCGTTTGGTGGAACTTCCGTCCTGATTATGGTCGGTGTTGCAATGGATACACTCTCTTCCATTGAGTCCCACCTTAAGATGCACAACTATGAGGGCTTCTTTAAGTAGTTCTTAATACGTAGCATAAAGGGGCCTGGAAACAGGCCCCTTTTATTATTTGAAAGGAAGGCGAAGCATGAACATTGTTCTTCTCGGCGCACCTGGCGCTGGCAAGGGTACACAGGCTCAGAAGCTCGTTGCAGAGTATGGACTTGCTCACATCTCAACCGGTGACCTTCTTCGTGCTGCTGTTAAAGCTCAGTCTGAGCTTGGCGTTAAGGCTAAAGAGTATATGGATGCTGGTCAGCTTGTTCCAGATCAGCTTGTCATTGACCTGGTAAAAGAGCGCCTTTCTGCAGACGATGCAAAGGCTGGTTTTATTCTTGATGGCTTCCCACGCAACACCGCTCAGGCAGTAACCCTTGATTCTGAGCTTCAGAATATGGGCCTCAAGCTTGATGCAGCTCTGCTTGTTGCTGTTGAGCCAGAGGTTATTGTTGAGCGTCTTTCTTCTCGCCGTACGTGCAAAGAGTGTGGTTATACTGCACCTGCTGGTACAGAGACTTGCCCAAATTGTTCTGGTGAGATGTATCAGCGTGATGACGATAAGCCAGAGACAATTCGTAAGCGTCTTGATGTATACGAGAACCAGACTTCTCCTTTGATTGAGTACTACAAGGGTCATGGAATTCTGAAGGAGGTCAACGGAGATCGTCCTGTTGACGAGGTATTCGCCGACGTAAAGACACTCCTCGCACTATGATTACGATAAAAACACCTGAACAAATCGAGGCAATGAAGGTGTCGGGCGCCCTTTCAAAGGCAGCTCTTCGCCGTGCTGGATCTATGATTAGACCTGGTGTTTCAACGCTCGAGATTGACCGCGCTGTTGAAGCTTTTATTAGACTTCATGGCGGAACCCCTACCTTTAAGGGCTACGGTGGATTCCCTGGATCTGTTTGCTCTTCTATTAACGAGCAGATTGTTCACGGTATTCCATCAGCTAACGTCATTTTGCAAGATGGCGATATTCTGACCATTGACACGGGTGCTACCGTTAACGGTTGGGCAGGAGATAACGCTTGGACGTTCTACTGCGGAACAGTTGACGAGAAAACCCAGGCACTTTGTGAGGTTACCCGCGATTGCCTTAAGGCAGGTATTGCAGCTGCTGTTCCTGGTGCTCGTCTTGGCGACGTTGGCCATGCAGTTCAGAAACTTGCCGAGGATAACGGCTATGGTGTCATTCGTGATTTTGTTGGCCATGGTATTGGCCGCAATCTTCACGAGGACCCCGAGGTCAGAAACTACGGTCGTGCAGGCAACGGCATTGTGCTTCGTGAGGGAATGGTAATTGCAATTGAGCCTATGATTGCTATGGGTACCTACGATTGCACCGTTCTTGAAAATGGTTGGACCGTTGTTACAGATGATGGCCTGCCATCAGCACATTATGAGAACACGGTTGCTATTACTGCCGATGGTCCCGTTATCGTTTCAGAAGATGAAGTTGGTCCATGGTGCGAGATGCAAGGCGGTCTTGAATAACACATACATTGTTCTTCTCGCTATCTAATTGTGTTGAAAAAATAAGTGATAGACGAGTGGCACATTTTTATGTATTATTGATAACCGCTGTCGATGTGTCGAGAGGATGAAAGTTGGCTAAACAAGACGCGATTGAGCTTGAAGGCAAGGTACTAGAACCCCTGCCAAATGCTATGTTTAACGTTGAGTTAGAGAACGGCAAGACCATCCTTTGCACCATCTCAGGTAAGATTCGAATGAATTACATTCGAATTCTCCCTGGTGACAAGGTTGTAGTAGAGATTTCTCCTTACGATCTTACCAGGGGTCGCATTACCTACCGTTATAAGTAAGTAATGCAAAAGTCTTGTGCCATGCATGAGGCTATCTGTGTCTTTGCGCACGTCGCAAGGGCATTTGTACGTAAGTACAGTCGGTATTTCACGCCAGCGGCTGGGCGAGTATATAGTTCGTATCAGCAGAACCGAAAGGAAGACACATGAAGGTACGTCCTTCGGTAAAGAAGATGTGCGACAAGTGCAAAGTCATCCGTCGCCACGGTAAGGTTTACGTGATTTGCGAGAACCCGCGCCACAAGCAGCGTCAGGGCTAAGGAAGGAGCACCAAGTTGGCCCGTATTAACGGCGTCGACCTGCCACGCGATAAGCGTGTTGAGGTCGGACTCACCTATCTTTACGGCATTGGTCAGACTCGTGCAACCAAGATTTGCAACGAGACTGGTATCGATGTAAATACTCGCGTCAAGGACCTCACAGAGGAAGAAGTCACTAAGATTCGTGACTTTATTGACGCTCATTACACCACCGAGGGCGATCTTCGCCGCGAGGTGCGTCAGAATGTTGCCCGCCTGATGGAGATTGGCTGCTATCGCGGCCTCCGTCACCGCAAGGGCCTCCCTGTCCACGGTCAGCGTACCCACACTAACGCTCGTACTCGTAAGGGTAAGAAGCGTCAGGTGGGCGGCAAGAAGAAGTAGGCGAGGAGTAGCTAATGGCACAGAAAAAGAACGCTCGCACTACACGCGTCCGCCGCTCCGAGCGTAAAAACATTGCAGTGGGCCAGGCCCACATCAAGAGCACATTCAATAACACGATTGTCTCTATTTCCGATCCCCAGGGTAATGTAATTTCCTGGCAGTCCGGTGGTACCGTCGGCTTCAAGGGCTCTCGTAAGTCCACTCCTTTCGCTGCACAGCTTGCAGCAGAGGCAGCAGCAAAGGCAGCAATGGAGCACGGTCTCCACAAGGTAGCTGTTTTTGTTAAGGGCCCAGGCTCTGGTCGCGAGACCGCAATCCGTTCCCTTCAGGCAGCAGGCCTCGAGGTTTCGGGTATTCAGGATAAGACACCTATTGCACACAACGGCTGCCGTCCTAAAAAGCGCCGTCGCAACTAGCACGAAAGGACAAGCAAATGGCAATTGATAGGACCCCGGTCCTTAAAAGATGTCGTCAGCTTGGCATCGATCCCGTTGTGATGGGGATCAATAAGACTTCTAACCGTGAGCCACGTCGCCGTCGTCGCCAGGAGAGCGAGTACGGTATGCAGCTCCGTGAGAAGCAGAAGGCTAAGTTCATTTACGGCGTCCTTGAGAACCAGTTCCACGGCTACTATGAGATGGCTAAGAAGAACCCAGGCATTACTGGTGACAACCTGATGAGCATCCTTGAGACTCGTCTTGACAACGTCATCTTCCGCCTTGGCTTTGCTCGTACACGTAAAGAGGCTCGTCAGACTGTCCGTCACGGTCACATCACCGTTAACGGTCAGCGTGTTGACATTCCTTCTTATCGCGTAAAGAGCGGCGATGTTATCGCTGTTGCTTCCAAGGCAAAGGATCTTCTTCCAATCAAGGAAGCTCTCATTTCCTCCGAGCACATGGCAGTTCCTGCATGGCTTGAGGTTGACATTGAGAAGCTGCAGGGCACTGTTCTTCAGCTTCCAACCCGCGATCAGATCGACCTTGAGATTGACGCACAGCTGATCGTCGAGCTCTACTCCAAGTAAGCCCGACCCGTTTTGGAGGTAGCAATGTCCGAATTTATCCGACCAAACGTGTCGGTAGATGAAATCGGCGCAAACGTCGCTCGTGTGAGCGTAGAGCCGCTTGAGCGTGGCTATGGTGACACGCTTGGCAACTCCCTCCGCCGCGTACTGCTTTCCTCTCTTGAGGGAGCTGCGGTTGAGGCCATCCAGATTGATGGCGTTCAGCATGAGTTCACTACGGTTGAAGGCGTCTATGAGGACGTTACTGACATCGTTCTGAACGTTAAGGGCCTAGTTTTCCGCAACACCAACAACTCTGATGAGGCTGAGGCTTCCATCTCTGTTGATGGTCCTTGCACAGTCACTGGTGCTGATCTTGATGTTCCTATGGGCTACGAGCTGGTTAACCCAGCTCAGCACATTTGCACTCTTGCTGAGGGAGCTCATCTTTCCATGAGACTTCGCCTTGGTAATGGTCGCGGTTATGTTTCCGGTGAGGATAACGAGCGTGAGAGCGATCCAATTGGATTCATTCACGTTGACTCGATCTTCTCGCCAGTTCGCCGCTGCGCTAAGGCTGTTGAGCCTTGCCGTGTTGGCCGTCACACCGACTATGATCGTCTGGTGCTTGAGGTTGAGACCAATGGTGCAATCAGCCCTCGCGAGGCTGTCGTTGAGGCTGCAAACATCATTAACCAGCACATGAGCGCATTCATGGGACTTACTGATTTTGACGAGACTCAGGAAGAGGCTTCGATTTTTGCTAAGGCAGACGTCGAGGACGATTCCGAGCTTGAGAAGCAGGTTGAGGATTTGGACCTTTCCGTCCGTTCTTACAACTGCCTCAAGCGTGCAGGAATTCACTCTGTCCGTCAGCTCGTTGATTTCTCTGAGAACGATCTTCTCAACATCAGAAACTTTGGTGTTAAGTCTATTGAAGAAGTCAAGGAAAAGCTCGAGAGCATGGGCCTGTCCCTTAAGGCTTAGTCGCGCCTTGTCACGCATAGGAGAATGTAAATTATGAGGCACAATAAGAAGAGGGGCATGAAGCTTGGTACTGATGCTAGCCACACCAAGGCCATCAAGAAGAGCCTGATCCAAGCCCTTTTCACTAACGATCGTATTAAGACTCTTGACGTCCGCGCTAAGGCAGTTCGCGGCGAGGTCGACAAGGTCATCACTTGGGCAAAGCGCGGCGACCTTCACGCTCGTCGTCTTGCTATGGCCAAGGTTGGTAACGCAGAGCTTGTCCGTGAGGTATTTGACAAGGCTGCTCAGGGTATGTGGGCTGACCGCAACGGCGGCTACACCCGCATCATGAAGCTTGGTCCTCGTAAGGGCGATGCTTCTGAGGTTGTTATCCTTGAGCTTGTTACCGAGCCAGTTCAGCCAAAGGCTTCTAACAAGAAGGCTAAGGCTACCAAGGTTGCTCCTGCTCCTGTAAAGGAAGAGGAGACCGAGGCTCCAGCAGAGGAGACCGAGCAGACCGAAGAGGCTGCAGAGTAACTTCTGTCAAAGTGAATCTGAAGAGGTCCTGGCTTTTTGCTGGGACCTCTTTTTCAAATGAAGGAGGGTTGTCATGATTGAGTTCAAAAACGTATCTTTCGCATACGGTACGTCAGCTGCAGCACAATCTTTGACTGACTCTGCTTCTAAAGATGCCATAGGAGCCACTGAGAGCCAATCTCCGCACCCAATGACACTAACCCTTGATAGCGTTTCATTTACCCTAAAGCCGGGCTCTAGAACAGTTGTGCTTGGCCACAATGGTTCAGGCAAGTCAACGCTTGCAAATCTTTGTAATGCATCACTTTTTCCTCTATCCGGAGAGGTTTTAGTAGACGGCAATTCAGTGACCGTAGTGCCGTCTACTCAGATTTCTTCCGTTGTGGGAATGGTTCGTCAAGATCCAACAGCGCAGCTTGTTTGTGCTACTGTCTTTGATGAAGTTGCCTTTGGCCCTGCTAATCTTGGTTTGCCAAAAGAAGAGATAGTTTCTCGCGTTACTCAAACACTGGAGCTTTGTGGCATTGCCGATTTGATTGATGCGCCTACCCATACGCTTTCTGGAGGCCAACAGCAGCTTGTTTCTATTGCAGCAACGCTTTCAGTGCATCCACGTTATCTGGTGCTTGATGAGGCATTTGCGCAGCTTGATACTCGATTCAGAAATCACCTTTCTAACCTGGTAAACACTCTTGTTACAAACGGAATGGGTATGCTTGAGATTTCTCATTCGTTTGAGTCTCTTCCCGGGGCTGACCAGGTACTTGTTTTGGAGAAAGGCCAGCTCGTTTGGTCGGGAACTCCCACAGAGTTCCTCTTGGATGCAAATGCAATCGCAAACGCTGGTTTTGATGATGCACTCACAGCAACAGCGCATATAGCTGCACAGGCTGGCTATACGTTTGATGTGCCTTTTAACGCATCAGAGTTTGTTGCGTTTCTTGTTCAGAACAACCTTGCGTTTGATGCTTTGGATACCCTTGTGTATCAGCGTACCCTTGAGGTGGTGCGAGCAAACAACTATGACGGAATTCAAGCTCTTGGCGAGGAACACGAGCTGGTAGTTTGTGGCGTTTCTCATGCGTTTGATAAGCCCGTTCTGTATGACGTAACTATTTCCTCTACGGGAGAGCTTGTTGTTATGGTAGGCGCTTCTGGCTCTGGAAAAACAACCTGCGCCCGCATAGCTGCTGGCCTCATAGAGGCTGATACCGGGCACGCAACAATTGATGCGCGACTGGTGTGCCCTGGAGATGTCGGCATGTGTTTTCAGCGCCCCCAGGATCAACTCTTTGCCCAAAGTGTTGCTGAAGATATCGCGTTTGGTCCAACTAACAAGGGTTTCTCGCCAGATGATGTTGAGGCGCTTGTCACGTATGCGGCAGCACGTGTGGGGCTTGATCAGCAGGTCATGGATGCGTCTCCGCTAACGCTTTCTGGTGGCCAGGCTCGTCGCGCAGCGCTTGCAGGAACGCTGGCCTGCGCAACGTACGCGGTGGTGTTTGATGAGGCAACGTCTGGACTTGATGGCGAGGCGCGCTCGCAGGTGCTGCATCTTGCTCGCGAGCTGGCAAACGAGGGCAAAGCGGTTCTTGCAATCACCCATGATGTAAGCGAATGGCTTCCTTTTGCTGACAGAGTAGTGTTTCTCGAGAAGGGCTGTGTTGTTGCAGACGTCAACGTGCAAGAAGCACAGACAACCCCAGAGATATACGAGGCTGCGCAGCTTGATTGCCCACTGTTTGTAAGCGTATTGCATGAGCTTTTGGAGGCCTGCTATGTCTAAATGCCCCTGTGTTCTGCTTAAGCGCTTCTCGCTTGCTTCATTGACAGCACAGACAAAAATCGTTGCCACTTTTGTGGGTATTGTTGCTCTTTTCTCAGTACAGCAGCCACTTGCCTTTGCGGTGTTCGCCTTGATTTGCGTGAGCCTTTTGTGGAGTGCTCGTGTAAGCTTGCCAGAGTTTTTGCGCGTAGCAAAGCCTGCGGCGTTCATTCTGCTTATATCATTTGTGGCCAATACGCTGGTGTTTATAGGACATCCCGATATCATTTTCTCCGGCTCAGTTGGTCTATCTGTGGCGGGTTTTTACAGAAGCACCGTAGCCATTGCCCGCGTGTTGCTTGCCTTGGCGCTGGTTTTATCGGTTGCGTCAACAACTACACCTACGCAGCTTGCTGATGGCTTTTCTGTACTGTTGCTGCCTCTGCGTCTTATTCGTGTTGACGTTGATGGTTTGAGCATTGTGCTCTCAATTGCTCTGAGGGCAATTCCGCTTACCTTAGAAGAACTCGACAGAATTAGAGCAGCTCAGAGGGCGCGTGGATTCAATTTTGAATCGGGCGGTATTGTTGAGCGCATCAAAAAGTGGTTTACGCTTTTGGTACCGCTGACCGTCTCGCTCTTTCAGCGCGCAGATCAGATGGCGCAAACAATGACAGATCGCTGCCTTGGCGCAGCTAAACGTACACGTATCTCTGCAAAAATGCAGCTTGTTGACTGGGTAGTGTTGCTGCTGTGGGTTGCGCTGTGCCTTGGTCTTACAAGGCTGTAGTGATCTTGCATTGCTGTAGCGGTCTTGTGTCCAGCAGCTACAATACGTGCGTCAACTTTGAGCCTACGATACAATCACTCTAGCGGGCACAAGTCATTTCAGGGAGCTTCATGAACTCAGAAACATCACAAAATATTGCATCAAATTGCAGTTTTGATGCATGCGAGGAGTCTTCGGCTGAGCCTTCAGCTCCTGAGACTCTCGCTGAAGTTCCTTCTGAGCCTGAAGCCACGCTTGTTATCCAGCTAGGTTATCGCGGCGCTGCATTCTGCGGCTTTGCCGAGCAACCCACCCAGCGCACCGTGGCAGGCGACCTTCGCCGCGCGCTTCAGACCGTTTTGCGCAGAGAGGTCGAGCTCACCTGCGCGGGCAGAACCGACGCCGGCGTGCACGCCCAGGCCCAGTACGTGAGCCTGCCTGTGTACGGCGCTGAGCTGGCGCTGTCTGGCGAGAAACTCGTTCGCTCGCTTACCGCTCTGACCGACGATGACATCTCTATCCGACAACTCTTCCGTGCCCCACAGGGTTTCTCGGCACGCTTTGATGCCCAGGCTCGCTCGTATCGCTATCGCATTTGTGCAGGTAGCGCTCGTCCCGTGCTGGGCTGGGACCACGTGTGGTGGTACAACGGCCACTTGGACGCAGAGCTTATGGACAAGGCGGCGCAGGCGTTGGTGGGGGAGCACGATTTCAAGAGCTTCTGCAAGGCAATTTCTGCCGAGGGCAAGCCAACGCATCGTTTTGTGGAGTGCCTTACCGTTGAAGAAATTGAAGAGGCTGGCGAGAAACTCATTGCAGTTGATATTACGGGCAACGCCTTCTTGCATAACATGGTGCGTACGATTGTGGGTACGCTGGTTGAGATTGGCCGAGGTCACAGGCCTGTTGAGTGGATCGACGAGGTTCTAGCCGCCCAGAATAGAATTGCTGCTGGCAGTTGTGCGCCTGCTCAGGGCCTTACGTTTGTGAGCGTTCGCTATCCAGAGGGTGTTTTGCAACCTTGGTAGCGCTTTCGGTTCTTTGATTGCCTCGCAGTTTCTGTGCGCAGTGCGGCTTCATCGTCCTTCTCGCGCCGTTTACGAAGTCTTTTCTACCACTTGTATTGTGTGCGGTGGTTTCCTTTGCAAAGAAATAGCATCATAGAAGAGAGCGTCTTTTTAGGAGCTCTTGCAGAACTGATGAACAGTGAGGCAGGGAGCCAGTATGTTTAGGAAAAGAGAAAGATTTGAGCGCAGCGATGTTCCGCGTGAGAATCCCTATACCAACGTGATTGGCCTTGCCGTAATTGCCATTGTTGCTGTTCTTGTAGGCATTGTTGTTGTAACTCTTTGGGATCGCGCGCAGCTTGAGTCTCACCTGGGAGATCATGGGCTTAACAAGGCTATAAAGAGCCAAAGTGTTTCAGGCAATCCGGATGGCACTACACAATCTGATGATGACTTTCTTACCTATGCCGTTATCAGCACAAATTCGCTTAAGGCAGGGGAGTCGACGCTTCAGTCTATACGGCTTTTGGTCATTGATCGCACGCAGGGAACCGGACATATAGTGTCTATTCCTACTGATGTGTATGCAGAAGTAGACTCAAACGCTAAAACACTGGCAGATATTTACAAAGATGACGGTCAGAGCGCTTTTGTTAGCGCACTTGCTTCTGTCACCAACATCAAGATTACGCACGTTATCATTGCCACAGATGATGTGTGGGAGAAAATCTCGGCACTTTCTGGTTCGGGCGCTCGTTCACTGGTAAGTAATGCTTCTAGTTTGTTGTCTTCAATGATTACCGATATGAAGCCCAATCAGCTTCTTGAGCTTGTAGAGATTGTGCAGCCAATTGGCGTGTCTAATCTTGAGCATGATGAAGCTCCTGTTGTTGAAGGTTCAAGTGGCACTACCGTTGACCCTACGGCCTTAGGAAAGCTTGTTGGCATGCTCGTATAGACGTTATGGGCGTTGTGTGTAGCGCCGCTCCTACAAAACAGGTCAGATGTCCACATAACAGCAGTTAAACACGTTATGTGGAGAGATTTTGATAGAATAAAAATGTCTTTTTAATTCACTTTTTATGGGTAAACTGGTATCTAAAATTTAGGACCAGTTTGGGGGATGTGGAATGCACGAGCGCTCATACAATCCACATATGATTTCGGTTCTCATGGCCGCTGATAATGACGCTGATGCTATTAGAACGGTAATTAGACAACTTCAAGAGCAGACATACCCTCATTGGGAGCTCATCATCGTTGACAATAGCTCCGATCCCCAGATTGCTCGCATGTTAGATAACCTTGCCAATCAAGAACCTCGTTTAGATGTCTTGTGCCAATCGGGCATTAGCCATTTTGTTGCGCTTGAGATTGCTCAGGGTCGCGCGCGTGGAGCTTATACGCTTACTACTGAGCCTTCTTATAGGTTTAACTCCCACCTTTTGCAGGAGCTTTATTCTGCAGCTACCGCTTTGGGTCCTGTTGGTTCACCTAAAGCGGCTGATATTGTTATTGCGCATATGAAAAACGCCAATTCCCCCATGGAGTGCAAAAAGGTTTTTGGTGCAAAGGCTTCTGCATTGTCGCAGGTATTTGAGGAGTCACAGCTTCCTTATTTGACGTCTATGAGCGGAAAGCTGTGCTCAACACGTATTCTGACCGAGATTAAGCATGAGCCAGAAACTGATGGCGAGTGCAATTTTGTTGGCTATTGCATTGAGATTGCAAAACATGTTACGTACGCCCCAAAAGCAATTTTTGTTGATGTACCAGTGGAATCTTCCAAGGAAGAAAAAACCATTGCTGCTTCTATGGACAAGCTTACTCAGGAGCGTCAGGCGCTCATGGCCCTTGCCAAACATCTTGGCTTTGCAAACTCCAAAAAAGTTCAAAAGTTGATTAGTCGCTACCTAATCAGCAAACTTCTTAAAAGCATGTATCCTATATTCAACGAAGAATCCCAGCTCAGCCATGAGGAAAAAGAAAACTTTATTGTCAAGATTCTTTCTAGTCCTGTAGCGCACCTTATTGTCACTGAAGCAACTTCTCCGCGACTGGTAGCTCATGCCTTGCTTGGTGCTATTTTGTCTACTACAACACGAGCTCGTTATGCCTATGTACGTAGAGCCGTATGGTATGCACGTTTTATGCGCATTCCACTTGTATAAACTGCAGTGACACATAAGCAGCATCAAATTTAAGTGTGTGATTCTAGAGTAGCCTGGCGATTTGTGTTTAGATCAAGCCTCTAGAACCAAATCTTAACGCCTGTCCATGAGCGCTTTAAACGTCTGTGCTATGCCGTCATTTTTGACACGGAAAAATCCCTCTTTGGCTAGATATGCATAGCGTGCAAACTTGTTATCTTTTGGCAGAGCAATACCTCTCACCTGCGCAAAGAAAGCTTTTCCAGAGCCTGAGATTGCTGGGTTTTCAAACACGCGCTTTGCGTCCATGCGCTCAAAGCTCTTGGCGAGAAGATCGTGCACTTCTGAGTCAGTCTCACCTGCAGCATCATGTTCTTCTCGCCAGGTAAGCGCGTCTTTTGTAAGCAGCGCGTAGTTGATGCCGCGTAGCGTGAGCGCGTTGAGTACCACGTCTGAGGTAATGTTGCGCTCGTCCACAACATCCATCATGTCGTTCCAGCGCTCAAGTGGGATTTTAGGCTGACGCTGCGCAAAGGTAGCGGCTTCTGCATAGCCATTCTCGCGATAGTTGTAGAGCGCAGAGTCTGCGTACACTATGCGAGCTCCGCAGCAATGTGAGGCAATGAGGAAGGGATTGTCCACCCAGCCTGCACCTGGGACTTCTTTGAAGTTGATGTGGTTTTGGGTCAAGAATTCCTTGCGATAGAGCGCCGTCCAAATGGCAGGATGGTGCAGCAGAAGCTGTGCCATTTGATCAATTGGACAAGGCTGCTGCTTGGGTTTGACGCGGCCCTTATATGCGCAGGGAACTCTGTACTCGGCAGCGCCGGCAGCAGCTCTAAACTGCGACTTTGCTCCTGCTCGACCATTTTTCTGATTGCCAAATACGCGCCAATAGGCAGAGCGGGCAATATCTACCTTGTCTTCTCCGCCGTTTGCCTGGATAAGATCAACAAGCTCTTGAACCATGGTTGGCTCAAGGTAATCGTCAGGCTCAACAATACCCACCCATGAGCCGTGAGCTGCGGCAATGCCACGATTGCACGTTGCTCCGTAACCCTCATTTTCTTTGTCGATGATGACAATGCGACCATCACGGGCAGCGTATGCTTCCAAAAGAGCTAGAGACGAGTCAGTTGAGCCATCGTTGAGGCAGATAATCTCCAGGTTTGTGTAGCTCTGTGATTGAATACTTGCCAGGCATTGCTCCAGATAGTCTGCAACGTTGTATATGGGCACAACAAGAGAAACCAAAGGTTGGTGGTTTTGAGCGTGACTCATCTAAACTCCTTTTGATTGCTGCTTTATACTATATAGGCATCAACTCACTCACGAAGTCACATTTTGAGGAAATATGAAGCGCACCGCCCTTGTCATAGTCACCTTTAAACGCCAGGAACTTCTTTCCAACCTGCTCAATTCCATTACGCAGCTCACGCAGGCTCCATGGCGCATCATTGTTGTGGACAACGAAAACTCCTCTGAGACAGCCTCTCTTGTGTCGGAGTTTTCGGAGAAGGTCAAAACCACGTGGGGAGAAACCACTGATGATCCCGACGCTCATGGTGGCACTAATCGCGTGTGTTACGTCCCTATGGAGCAAAACACTGGAGGCTCCGGCGGCTTCTCTGAGGGTGTGCGCGTAGGTTATGAGCTGGGTGCCGAGTGGTTCTGGGTTATGGACGATGACGTAGCTGTGCTGCCTGATGGTCTTGATAAGCTTGACGCATGGTCAGATAAGGCTGAGGTTATCCAAGGTCAGCGCTACGACTTTGATGGTGGTCCTTTCTTCTGGCAGTATCGCTTTAGCACCGCCCTGGGCATCTACAATCCGCTGGCAAAGGCTGGCTTTGACGGTGTGCCTTATCGCGAGTGCAATGTGATGTGCTTTGAGGGCGCCTGCTTTAAGCGCTCTGTGGTGCAGAAGATTGGCCTACCTGACGCGCGCTTCTTTATCTATTGGGATGACGCCTTATATGGCTATTTGGCCAGCAAGGTAACGCAGCCTATTTTGATTCCAGATTTTGTTCTTTCAAGATGTCGAGAAGTTCCTGGTCAGAGTATTGGTTCTGTGCGTCAGCTTAATTCAACCTCTGATATGACGCGCTATTACATCACACGTAACCGCGGCTATATTGCCCGTTACTTCCAGGTTCACGGTGATTACAACCCTGTGCTCTTTGGTGTTGGTACCGCTCTGACCTTTGCAAAAGAGATTATTCGACTCATTTTGGTAGACAGAGCGCACTTCTCGTCTGGCCTTTCTCGCCTTATAAAGGGCTGGAAGGATGCACGCCTTATCTATAAAGACGCAACCTGGCGCCCACAGCCTCCACTAGACTAGCCATCAAAGCCGGCATTTTGTGTCGGCTTTTTTAGTCCCCAAATGCTCAACACAAGTGAGCACTGAGGGACGAATTGTGGCGCATTTGTGAAAGGCGACGAATGCCTACTTACAAAAAATCGAATTATTTTATGACCATTAATAAATTTTGTAATTAGCGAAGTTTCTAGCTAATTTTCTACCTGCAGAGATATTGGCTGCCGCAACGTGTCAATACATAATTTTGTATTCGTGTGGAAATTTCACAATATATTGTTATAGTTCTCGAACCCAAACACTATAACTTGTGGCATAGTAGTTTCCATCACACAAGCGGGTTCCCAACTACTTCGCTTAGGCAAAAGCTTAGAAACCGCAGTGATAATCCAATTAAACACGCATGAAAGCGTTGCTTTCACCAACGTTTGTTCAAGGAGTTTGCACATGAAGATTATCAAGCGCAATGGCTCAGAGGTCACCTTCGAGGTTGAGAAGATTGTTAACGCAATCGCTAAGGCTAACGCAGAGGTCCCTGAGGATCAGCGCCTGACTGAGCGTGAGATTCAGTTTGCTTCCCTCAACGTTACCGATGAGTGTGAGAAGGCTGGACACACCGTCACCGTCGAGGAGGTCCAGGACCTTGTCGAGGATCAGCTCATGGCTCTTGACCGCTTTGAGGTTGCTCGTAAGTACATCATTTACCGCTACATCCAAAACCAGAAGCGTCACAAGAACACCACCGATGACAAGATTCTGTCTCTGATTGAGTGCAACAACGAGGAAGTCAAGCAGGAGAACTCCAACAAGAATCCTACCGTTGTTTCTGTTCAGCGTGACTACATGGCTGGTGAGGTTTCTAAGGACCTCGTTCAGCGTGAGCTTCTTCCAGAGGATATTGTTGCTGCTCACAATGAGGGCCTCATCCACTTCCACGATTCCGATTACTTTGCACAGCACATGCACAACTGTGACCTCATCAACCTTGATGACATGCTGCAGAATGGCACTGTTATCTCCGGTACTCTGATTGAGCGTCCACACAGCTTCTCCACTGCATGCAACATTGCAACTCAGATCATTGCTCAGGTAGCATCCTGCCAGTACGGTGGTCAGTCCATCTCCTTGGCTCACCTTGCTCCTTTTGTTGATGTTTCTCGTAAGAAGATCCGCAAGACCGTTATGGAGGAGATGAACTCCGTCGGTGTTGAGCTTTCTGCTGAGCAGCTCAACGAGATGGTTGAGAAGCGCCTTCGTGATGAGGTTTCTCGTGGTGTTCAGACCATTCAGTACCAGGTTGTCACTTTGATGACCACCAACGGCCAGGCTCCTTTCATTACTGTCTTCATGTATCTCAACGAGGCAAAGAATGAGCAGGAGAAGCAGGACCTTGCACTCATCATTGAGGAGATGCTCCGTCAGCGTTACCAGGGCGTAAAGAACGAGGAGGGTGTCTGGATTACTCCTGCATTCCCTAAGCTCATTTACGTTCTTGAAGAGGACAACGTTTACGAGGATTCCAAGTACTACTACCTCACTCAGATGGCTGCAAAGTGCACCGCTCGCCGCCTTGTCCCTGACTACATCTCTGAGAAGAAGATGAAGGAGTACAAGCTTTCTAAGGGCGAGAAGGAAGGCGAGGGCGATACCTTCACTTGCATGGGCTGCCGTTCCTTCCTGACACCAGACCGTTCTGGTAATGGCTTCAACAACGTTGCTCGCGCAAAGAACTATGAGCCAAACAAGCCTAAGTATTACGGCCGCTTCAACCAGGGTGTTGTAACTATCAACCTTCCTGACGTTGCTCTTTCTGCTGGTCGCGATATGGACAAGTTCTGGAAGATCTTTGATGAGCGTCTTGAGCTTTGCCACCGCGCACTTCGTGCTCGTCACGATCGCCTGAAGGGTACCCTGTCCGATGCTGCTCCAATCCTTTGGCAGTACGGCGCACTTGCTCGCCTGGACAAGGGTGAGGTTATCGATCCTTTGCTTTACGGCGGATATTCCACTATCTCCCTTGGTTATGCAGGCCTATACGAGTGCGTTAAGGCTATGACTGGTCACAGCCACACTGACAAAGAGGCAACTCCATTTGCACTCCAGGTTATGCAGCACATGAACGATAAGTGCACCGAGTGGAAGGAAGCAGAGGATATCGATTACTCCCTCTACGGAACTCCTCTTGAGTCCACTACCTACAAGTTTGCTAAGGCACTTCAGCGTCGCTTTGGTGTTATCCCAGGTATTACCGACAAGGGCTACATCACCAACAGCTACCACGTCCACGTCGCAGAAGAGATTGACGCATTCCAGAAGCTTCAGTTTGAGTCTGAGTTCCAGCGTCTTTCCCCAGGTGGAGCAATCTCTTACGTTGAGGTTCCTAACATGCAGGACAATATCGAGGCTGTTCTCAGCGTCATGCAGTTCATCTATGACCACATCATGTATGCAGAGCTCAACACCAAGTCTGACTTCTGCCAGGAGTGCGGTTATGACGGTGAGATTCATATTGTCGAGGAGGATGGCAAGCTGGTTTGGGAGTGCCCACACTGCGGCAACCGTGACCAGACCAAGATGAATGTTGCTCGTCGTACCTGCGGCTACATTGGTACCCAGTTCTGGAACCAGGGCCGTACCCAGGAGATCAAGGACCGCGTCCTTCACCTCTAAGATTTATGTACTAGACAAACGAGCAGAAGAGCGCCTTGGCCCTTCTGCTCGTTTTTATTATCTCTATCAGGTAACATCCACAATATGTGGAAGTTACCCATCAAAGGTTATGTATGAACTATTCAAATATTAAGTTTTCAGATATTGCAAATGGTGTTGGCGTAAGAACAACTCTGTTTGTTTCAGGCTGCCGTCTGCACTGTGAAGGCTGCTTTAATTACGAGGCGTGGGACTTCAAGAGCGGCGGAGAGTTTACTCCAGAAGTTGAGCAAGAGATTATTGACTCTCTTGCACCTGTCTATATCAACGGTCTTTCCATCCTTGGTGGAGAGCCTTTTGAGCCAGAAAACCAAGAAGGTCTTGTTGAGTTTGTCGAGAAGGTCAGAGCTACCTACCCACAAAAGAGCATTTGGATGTATTCGGGTCACACCTGGGATCAGCTGACCGAGGGAAAGTGGCACACAGAGTACACTGACCGCATTCTGTCTTGTATTGATGTACTGGTGGACGGTCCATGGGTTCAGAGTCTCCACGATATTACCTTGCGTTTTAGAGGCTCTTCCAACCAGCGTCTTATTGATGTTCCTAAAACGCTTGCTTCAGGAGAGATTACACTTTGGTCCGATGGACCTATGCTGAGCTCTCGTGAGATGTAAGAGCTCCAAAACGCAAAAAAGCCCGCGTATGCAGGCTTTTTGTTTAGGGTCGTGTTGTATAGAGAGCTTTAGTTTTCTGAAGGAGCTTGGGGCTCTGCGGGTTTCTCGCCAAGCTCACTGATAAAGATTGCCACAAAGATAACAATAAAGCCCAGGAAAATCGTAGGGGTAATAACTTCGGCAAGGAAGATAACGCCAAAAACTGCTGCAAAAATACTGTCCAGAGAAATAATTAGTGAGGCCTGAACAGGAGCAACTGACTTCTGTGCGCGGTTCTGCAAAACACCAGTCAGCGCGGTTGCAATAAGAGTGATGTAGGCGAGAGCAACCCAGGCATTTGTGGGCAATACCGCAAAATTGGGAACCGTTTCAAAGCAAAGCGCGTAGGCAAGGCAGGGAAGGGCGCTCACACCAAGCTGCACCACCGTAAGTGTGATGATGTCGTATTTGTGAGCAAGCTCGGCAGTAAGCACAAAAACAAAGGCAAAAATAATAGCTGAAAGCAATGTCATCTGCTCGCCCAAGCCAAACGAGAACGAAAAATCAGTGCCCAGTGAGATAAGACCAATGCCAGCTACGCATAAAAAGGCTGCAAAAATACTGGTTCCATGAGGTTTTTTCTTTGCGATAAGCCAGTTTACAAACGGAATCATCGCGCAATAAATTGATGCAATAAAAGCGGCTTTACCTGCAGTGGTATAAGCAAGAGCTCCATTTTGGAAAAGATATCCTAAACCGTTAAGAACGCCTAAAAGCACGCCGTATTTGATATGTGTGGCATCCAAGTGTTCTTTAAGGTTTTTTCTAAAGATGATGGCAACAATACCTACAGCAAAGACAAAACGTAAGGTCATAAGCCAAGCTGCCGAGATGTAACTAATTGCATCTTTGATAACGACAAAAGATCCGCCCCAGATAAGTGCGCAGACAAGAAGAGCAAACTTCCATACAAGCGTAGAAGAAGTATCTAGTGTGAGTCTGGAAGAGTTTCTAGTAGAAAGATCTGATAATGCCACGCGCTATCCATTCCCGTCGAAGATAAAAGTTAAGGTATAGGTAGTGTTCTGAGAAAATCAAACGCGTGCAAGTATACGTGATTTTGCACTTGGAACGCCCCACAAGCAGCATAAAAATGAGATTAGAAGTATACTCACATCTGCAAGAAAAATAAGTGTGTGCGATTGTTTTATGCAAGAAGATATTTCAAGGAGACTTGTATGTCCAACTACGTTTTGACCTGTTGTTCTACGGCCGATGTAAGTGAGAAGTACCTTCAGTCACGAGATGTGAAATACGTATATTTCAACTACGAACTTGATGGTGTTCAGTGCAAGGATGACTTTGGTCGCACTAATGCACCAGCTGATCTCTTTAAAAAGATGCTTGCAGGTGCTGAGTGCCGCACTTCACAGGTATCAATTGGTGAGTACATGGCCTTCTGGCGTCCTTTCCTGGAAGAGGGCAAAGATGTTCTTCATGTTTCGTTGAGTTCGGGCGTTTCTGGAACATACGAGTCTGCTTGCCAGGCAAAGGTAGAGATTGAGCAGGAGTTCCCTGACAGAAAGATTGAGGTTGTTGACTCTCTGCAGGCATCTTCTGGTTATGGTCTCTTGGTAGATGGTCTTGCCGATAAACGCGATGAAGGCCTGTCTTTTGACGAGGCAGTTGCATGGGCTAAAGAAGCACGTCATCGTGTGTATGGCTGGTTCTTCTCTACAGATTTGACCTTCTTTGTTCGCGGCGGTCGCATTTCTAAGACAGCTGGCCTGCTTGGCGGCATGCTTAACATTTGTCCTGTTATGGATGTCGAGGCCGACGGCTCTTTGGCTGTTAAAGAGAAGGCACGTGGCAAAAAGAAGGCAACTGCTCGCGTTGTTGAGATTATGACTCAGACTGCTGAGCGGGGAAACGCTTATGCGCGTAAGGTGTTTATCTCTAACTCCGAGTGCGCTTCTGATGCTCAGGCTGTTAAAGAGCTTATTAAAGAAAAACTTCCTCAGATAGGCGATATCAACATCTTTACTATTGGTGCAACAATTGGCGTTCATACTGGTCCTGGAACTGTTGCAACGTTCTGGTGGGGAGAAGAGCCTCGCGCTTAAGATGTTGCTCGAGTAGGTAAGAAAGGTCTTTGGTCATGGTTAATTTTGAGTACGTTGTACCTACTCAGGTGGTTTTTGGAAAAGATACTCAGCTTCGTGCGGCAGAGCTTGTCTCTGCTCACGGAGGCAGCAAGGTGCTGGTGCATTTTGGTGGCAATCATGTGGTAAAGAGCGGCTTGCTTGACCAGATTCACCAGCTTTTAAGCGATGCTGGAATTGCGTATGTTGACTGTGGTGGAGTTGTTCCTAACCCTCGGTTAGAGCTTGCAGAAGAAGCTGTAGAGCTGGGCAAACGCGAGGTTGTTGACTTCATTTTGGCTATCGGCGGCGGATCTGTCATGGATTCTGCTAAGGCTATTGCATATGGCTTAGCCAATGATGTCTCTCTTGAAGACCTCTATTTGCATAAGGTCAGTGTTTCAAAGGCAGCTCCTATTGGCGTCATCTCCACTATCGCAGGAACTGGCTCTGAGACCTCGGATTCTTCCGTCATGAACATTACGCTGGCTGATGGTCGCGTTCTAAAGCGTTCTTATCACCATCAGAGCGGTCGTCCTTGCTTTGCGATCATGAATCCAGAGCTCACTTACTCTGTAAGCGCTTATCAGACGGCATCAACAGGCGCAGATATCATGATGCACACCATGGAGCGCTACTTTACGCTCGAGAAGGACGTGGCGCTCACTGACGTGCTGGCTGAGGGACTCTTGCGTACCGTAAAAGAAGCTGTTCTGGTTGCCGTTAAAGAGCCAGAGAATTACGCTGCACGTGCAGATTTGCTCTGGGCATCGTCGCTTTCTCACTGCGGACTTACCGGAACTGGTCGCGTAAGCGATTTTGCTTCTCATGCAATCGAGCATGAGCTGAGCGCAAAGTATGATGTAGCTCACGGTGCTGGTCTCACGGCTATTTGGGCAAGTTGGGCTCGCTATGTTATGAGCCAAGATCCAGAGCGCTTTGCGCAGTTTGCGGTTAATGTTTTTGGAGTTCAAAATAACTTCCATAATCCAACCGCTACAGGCCTTGCGGGAATCGAAGCTTGGAATCAGTGGTGTCATGCAATTGGTATGCCAACCTCCCTTGCCGAGCTTGGAGTAGACCCTTCGGAAGAGGACATTCTCCAGATGGCAAAAGGCACTATTGATGCTCGCGGTGGAGATCATGCGGGCAACTTTATGCAGCTTAAAACAGCAGATGTTCAACAGATTTTAAGAATGGCCCTAAAGTAAAGTTTCTCAAGGTAAATTTTGTTTCATTGCGGGTATTATTACTACATACGAAGTTACTGAGCTAAAAGCTCAAATATACGGAAGGAAGATTCATGAGCGGTTTTGTTAAGGCAGACAATGTTTTTGTAAACCAGAACGCAGCGAGCCGTAATGATGTCCTGCGTTTTATTGCCAATAAGGCTCAGGAGGCTGGCGTAACTGATAATGCAGACGCTGTTTACAATGCTTTCCTAGCTCGTGAGGAAATGGGCGAGACCGGCATGACTGACGGTTTTGCAGTTCCACACGCAAAAGATGCGGCTATCAAGGACGCAGCTGTCTTTGTCTTCAAGAACAGCACCCCTCTTGAGTGGCCTTCTTTTGACGAGAAGCCCGTTGATGTTGCCATTGCACTGCTTGTCCCAGATGGAGAGGCTGGCACCACTCACATCAAGCTTCTTTCTAAGACTGCTGTTCTTCTGATGAGAGATGAGTTTAAGTCCTTCCTTCGTGGCTCTAATGATCAGGAAGCTATCGCTCAGGCTATTAACGAGGGCATTAACGAGGAGTAGGATTTCTCGCCAGGCTATAGGGGGGCTTGACGGGTACTTTCTGTAACAGTTTAACTGGGTAAAATTTTGGACACTCAAGCACAAACTTGAGTGTCCTTTTTTGTGTAAAAAGGCGTACACTTGTACTAGTTTTAGTCGAGAAGGGAGTCAGATGTTTACACCATGTACTGACAAGCGCGTTGCTGTCTTTTTTGCTGATGGTTGTGAAGAGATTGAGGGACTGAGCGTTGTTGACGTCCTGTATCGTGCAGGTATTCCCTGTGACAAAGTGTCTATATCTAATTCTTTGAGCGTGACTTCTTCTCACCAGGTTACTTTTTTAACAGACAAGCTGCTCAGTCAGGTCTCGTTTGACGATTACAGCATGTTGGTGCTTCCTGGTGGTCTTCCCGGAACCACTAATCTTGAGGCTTGTAAGCCACTTATGCAGGCAGTTGATACGTTTGCCGCAGACGGTCGTGCGCTTGCTGCAATTTGTGCAGCTCCTTCAATTTACGCAAAGCGCGAATTGCTTGCAGGTAAGAAGGCCACTTCCAACCCAGGTTTCCAGCATTTTCTCTCAGAGAATGGCGCCAATCTTTCGCAAGATGCGGTTTGTGTTGATGGCTCTTTCATTACCAGCCAAGGTGCAGGAACCGCTCTTAAGTTTGGCCTAGAGATTGTCCGTTATCTTGTAGGCAATGACGTGGCAGAAAAAGTTTCTCAAGGTATTGTGCTTATCTAAGCCATGACACCTTCTCAAAAACAGTACCTGGTCATTGATTTAAAGAGTTTCTATGCATCGGTTGAATGTGTTGAGCGAGGTCTTGATCCCATGAAGGCCAAGCTTGTTGTGGCAGATCTTACCAGGACAGAAAAGACAATTTGTTTGGCGGTTTCACCGGCGCTTCGTGCGTTGGGTGTTCCTGGGCGTTGTCGCGTTTTTGAGATTCCCAAAAACCTTACTTACGAGGTAGCACCTCCTCGCATGGCTTTGTATGTGGAGCGCTCTGCAGACGTTTATTCGGTGTACCTCAAATACATTGCCCCAGAAGACATCCACGTTTACTCCATTGACGAGGCATTTATCGATGTAACACCGTACTTATCGCTTTACGGATGCACAGCAAGAGAGTTGGGCGAGAAGATCCGTGCAGATGTAGCAAAAACTACTGGTATCCCTGCTACTTGTGGTTTGGGCCCAAATTTGTATCTGGCAAAAATTGCGCTTGATATCACAGCTAAGCACAGCCCAAATTTCTTTGGTGAGCTTGATGAAGAGTCGTACAAACTTAAACTCTGGAACCATAAACCTCTGACTGATTTTTGGCATATTGGTGCAGGTATTCAAAAGCGTCTTGCGGCAATGAATATTCACACCATGGGACAGCTTGCCATGGCTCCTACAGAACCTCTATATAAAGAATTTGGCGTTGATGCGGAAATCCTTATTGATCATGCATGGGGCATTGAGCCAACCACCATTGCAGATATTAAGTCCTATAAGTCTCAAAGCCATTCAGTTTCAACGGCACAAGTCTTTGATCACAACAGAGACACAGAAGGTGCGCGCCTCATCTTTAAAGAGATGGTTGAGGCGTTGACGTTAGAGCTTGTAACACAAAAGCTGGTTTGCTCATCTATTGGTATCTATATTGGCTATTCGGCAACAGAGAGCCAGATGGAAGAACTGAGGCAAACAGGAGATTATAGAAGCTGGAGAAGACATATTCCCTCCAGTAGCGGTACTAGGAAACTCTCTTACCCTACTAACTCTAGGGATGAGCTTATGGCGGAGGTTTTATCTTTCTTTGACGAGCGAGTAATACCTTCAGAGAGTGTGCATCGCGTGGGCCTTACCTTCGGAAACACTCAAGAAGAAACGGGATTGGGTATTCAGAGGTCGCTTTTCCAGGACAACACCGTTTTAGAAAGAGAGCGCCAGCGTCAAGATACTATCAATGCCATAAAGAAGAAGTTTGGTAAGAATTCTTTGCTCAAAGCTATGGACTTGCTCCCCGAAGCAACGGCACGTCAGAGAAATGCTCAGATTGGAGGACACCGTAGTGGAGAAGAAACCAATGAAGCCTAAACAGGGTTTCTCGCCAGCAGAAGCTAGCGCAAAAGAGGACGCGTTTGCAGCGCAGATGCACTACGGACACCCTCGCATGTCGCGAGCAAACAGGGCAAAAATATTTATGCCTTTTGATGCTCTGAAAGGTTTACGAGAAGCCTTGGCAGAAAGAGAACAAGAAGCTCAAGACCATATAAAAGACTTTCATGACTTACCACACTGGTCATAGGTTTATACGATAAAATAGACAGGTCGTATAGAGAAATCGAGGAGGTTTCATGAACCCCAAAGCAAAGATTGCCATTCCAGCAATTGTGGCTCTCATTTTTATCGTCATTGATTTTGTTGCACCAGTTCAGTATCTCAGTTATTTCCACACGGTATTTAACTTTGCAACTCGTCAGACAAATCCTATCTCTCTGATTCTTGCACGTATTACCTACATTATTTTCCTGTGCTATCTTTTTGCTGCGGTTTCAGGTCTTTTGAGGGGCTTCCGTCCTCGTCTTAGGTGGGGTCTTTCCATTCTCTCTGTAGTTGGTTTAACTTCCGCACTTACCGAGCTCTCTGTGATGATTTCTATCAGCCAGGCGGTAAACTTCACCACTCTTATTCTTAACATCATGATTGTGGGCTTCTTGTTCCTCACGGCTCTTCTTGCACTTCTCATTTGGGTTCGTGCTAAGAAAGAGTTTGACCAGCGTCAGGCTGATCTTGAGGAGGAAGAGGTTGTTGTTTCTCCAATGCCTCTTGCTACCGAGGGTGCAGAGGTTGCTCCCGTAGTTCCTGTAACTGCAGAGGCAACAGCAGCACCTGCTCCAGAAGCAACTGTCACAACCGTCGCACCTGAGGCTCCTGCAGCACCTGAGGCTCCTGCAGCTCCAGAAGCTCCACAGGAGTAGCTCCTCACGCACACCTCCTCTTGTTCAGGAGAATTTTTCTCATAGGAGAAACGTATGTCTTTTGTTGAATTCAAAGAGGTAACAAAGACGTATACCATGGGCTCCGTCAAGGTAAACGCTGTCCATGACATGAACTTCTCCATAGAAGAAGGAGAGCTTTGCGTAATTGTAGGTCCATCAGGCGCCGGTAAAACAACTGTCTTAAATATGCTCGGAGGTATGGATACCTGTACCTCCGGGTCTATTTATTTAGATGGAAAAGAAATTGGTGGGCTTTCAGAAAAAGAAAGAACGCTTTACCGCCGTCATGATATTGGCTTTGTTTTCCAGTTTTACAATCTAGTTCCTAACCTCACCGCAAAAGAGAACGTTGAGCTTGCATCTCAGATTTGCCTTGACCCCATGCAGCCAGAAGATGCGCTACGAGCTGTTGGTCTTGAGCACCGTATGGATAACTTCCCAGCTCAACTCTCTGGTGGAGAACAGCAACGCGTTTCTATTGCGCGTGCTCTGGCAAAAAACCCACGCCTTTTGCTTTGCGATGAGCCAACAGGTGCGCTGGATTATAAAACAGGAAAGCAAATTCTTAAGCTCTTGCAGGATATGTGCAAAGAACAGCATAAAACCGTGGCTATTGTTACGCACAACTTTGCGTTCACTCAAATTGCCGATAGGGTAATCCACGTTAAAGAGGGTCAAGCTCAATCGGTAGAAATTAATCAGCATCCAGCCGACGCACTTACTGTCGAGTGGTAGTTATGCCCCACGCTCTTTTTACCGAGATAACTCGGACTATCAAAGGGTCTCTCGCCAGATTTCTTGCAATTGCAGGAATTGTGGCGTTGGGCTGCGGCTTCTTTGCGGGACTCAAAATGGCAAGCCCTGACATGCAAGAAGCTGCTCATACGTTTTACGCAAACCAGCATCTCTATGACCTTCGCGTCATTTCAACGCTTGGATTAAGCGAGAAGGACGTTTCCGCCCTTGCATCAGTTGAGGGTGTTGAAACGGTTATGCCTTCTCGCACGGTAGACGTTATGGCTACACTGACGTCATCGCAATCTACTGCTCGTGTGAGTTCTTTTAGACCTGGTGAGCTTAACCAGCCAATAGTGGTTCAGGGAAGGCTTCCCCAAGGGCCTTACGAGTGCGTGATGAGCGCAGATCCCAAGAAACGTGCTGATATCAGCCTTGGTCAACAGATTGAGCTACCAGATACTTCAAACGGCGTTCATTTAAAGGGCGGGTCGTACACGGTTGTTGGTTTTGTAAATGCGCCAACATATCCGTATGTCAGCAATTTTGGCACCACATCGTTAGGCAATGGCATCGTGCAGCAATTTGTGTATGTCACTGAAGATGCTTTTGCAGATGATGACCCTTATACCGAAGTGTATTTGACGGTTCAGGGTGCTACCAGGTATAAGAGCGGCTCATCCGCATATCAGAGTGCAGTTGATAGTGTTGCAGAACGCATTACACAGATGAATCCGTCACTTGCTGCTCTTCGTTTGCAAGAGCTCAAAGATGACGCGCAAGCCCAACTTGATGAGGCTCGTCAAAAGCTGGAGCAATCAAGACAAGAGGCCGCAGATAAACTAGAGGACGCTCAGAAGAAGCTTGATGATGCAGAGGCGCAAATTTCTGCTCAGCAACAAAAGCTGGATGATGGTCAGCGCCAATACGACGCAGGACGTCAGCAGCTTACAGCTTCGCGTTACAGCGCTGAGCAGCAATTTGCTCAAGCGGAAGCTCAGATTACAGCTTCAGAGGCTCAGATAGCTCAGGGAACAGCTGAGCTTAGTGCAGGAGAGGCTCAGTATCAGGCTGGCCTTGCCGCTTTCAATACAGGACAAGCAACGTTTGCGCAGCAAAAGAGTGCGTTTGAAGCGGGTAGAGATGCGTTTCTTGCGGGACTTGCTGCGCAAGGAATTGCGGCTTCTACCCTTGAAGAAGCGCAGCAGCAGCTCAGTGCTTTAGGTCTACCAACCTCGCAAGTAGACGCTCTTCTCGCCACACAAGCGCAGATTAGCGCTGCAGAGGCAAAGCTGGCTTCCCAACAGCAGGCTTTAGCAGCCGCGCGAGAAGAGCTAGATCAGCGTACGGCTCAACTGCATGAGGCAGAGTCTCAGGTAGCTCAGGCGCGTCAGGATTTGGCAGAGGCAAGGCTTGCTACTGCAAATCAGCTGTCTGCAGCTCAGGATAAACTTGCTGCGTCGCTTAGCCGCCTGAGCGCAGGACAAACAGCCCTCCAAAGTGCAGAAGCTCAGACTAACGAGGGAAGACAGAGTCTTGAGGAGCAACGCGCTGAGGTCGAGAAACAACTTGCTGACGGTCAGAAAGAGCTTGATGAAGCTCAGAAGAAGATTGACGAGTTTAAAGAACCTGATGTGTATGTACTTGATCGCACAAAAGAGATTGGTGTTGCAGCTTATCAAGCAGACTCTGAGCGTATCAATGATATTGCTAATGTATTCCCGCTGATGTTCTTCTTGGTTGCAGCTCTGGTTTCACTTACCAGTATGACGCGTATGGTTTCTGAAGAGCGTACACTTATTGGTGTTCATAAGGCGCTTGGTTATTCAACCGCTCAGATTGCGGCAAAGTACCTGTTATATGCCTTGCTCGCCTCACTTTTGGGTGCTGTTATTGGCATAGCATGTTTAAGTCAAGTGTTGCCAGGCGTTATTATCTCTGCATACGGGTCAATTTATACCATTCCAAATGGGGGAGCTCCTTATTCTATTCAGCTTGACAGTGTACTACTCTCTGGACTTTCCGGTATAGGCATCACGCTTCTTTCAACCATGGCTGCCGTTTTATCCTCATTGAAAGAAGAGCCATCTAGCCTCATGCTTCCAAAAGCTCCAAAAGCGGGCTCAAAGATTTTGCTTGAGCGCGTTGAGCCTCTATGGTCCAGATTGTCTTTCTCGTGGAAAGTTACAATCAGAAACCTTGTCCGCTATAAGCGACGCTTGATTATGACGCTGGTAGGAATTGCCGGATGTACTGCGCTTTTATTGGTGGCTTTTGGTCTTAGAGATTCCATTAGCGACATCATTGATAACCAATGGCCAGCTATTTCGCATTATGACTACATAGTGGGAATGACTTCTGATGTTTCTGAGGAAGAAGCAGATCAGATTAATGAAGAGCTTAATCAGGTGGGTGCTACAAATATCCGCCGCATAACCAGAGAAAACGTTCTTCTTGAGTCTTCTACACAAAAGGCAGGCTCACTGACAAGAACAACTATTATGACCAGCAATTCTCTTCAAGACCTCACGGGCTTAGCTACCCTGCGCAATCGTCTTTCTGGTCAAGCAATAGAGCTTGGAGAAGATTCGGTTGTAATTACAGAAAAGCTTGCAAAACGACTGGGTGTAGGCGTGGGAGATACCGTTCAGGTCTATGTTCAAGACAGAATTGGAAACACTTCAGGTGAGCCAAGTACGCTTACTATTACCGGAGTTGCCGAGAATTACGTTGGGTCGTATCTGTATGTGGGACCTTCTGCATGGCATTCCCTGGGCATTCAAGACGACGCCACGGATGGCTGGTATGCAACGCTTCCTGAAGATCAAACAACAAGAGATGCGTTTGGAGAAAAGCTTATTAACCAGGCAGGAGTTGCAACAGTAGATGACGTCAATGAGGCTATTCATACCTACAAAGAATCACTTGCCGTAGTTAATCGCGTGGTAGCCATTCTTATTGTGGCTGCAGCTCTGTTGGCTTTTATCGTCTTGTATAACCTCACTAATATCAATATTGAAGAGCGCATTAGAGAGATTGCCAGCCTCAAAGTACTTGGATTTACGCGACACGAGGTTGATGCTTACGTCTTTAGAGAAATTGCATTATTAGCCGTCTTTGGAGCGCTCTTTGGACTTGTTCTAGGAACATGTCTTGAGGGATTTGTAGTTCAAACTGCTGAGATTGATCTTGTTATGTTTGGTCGTGCTATTCATGCACCAAGTTATTGGTTTGCCTTTGGACTCACGCTTGTTTTTTCGCTGTTAGTCTATGTTGCTATGCGGCCAAAGCTCAAAAATATTGATATGGTGGAGAGCTTGAAGAGCGTCGAGTAGGCATCTTTTGCGCGCCCCAGGAAGGCACATTTTAGATAAGATAGAAGATAGTTAAGATTGCTTATTTATAAGGAGTTGGTATGCCTAAGGTTTCATTTGTAATTCCTGCATACAACATCGAAGCGTACATCGGGCGTTGTATTCAAAGCGTAAAGAATCAGACGTTTGGTGATTTTGAAGCAATTATTGTTGATGACGCCTCAACAGATTCCACTCCAGAGAAAATCGTTACGGCAGTAGGGGATGACAAAAGGTTCAAAGTTGTTACTCATGCAACTAACCAGGGACTTCATCTTGCACGTAAAACTGCTGCAGCTCACACAAAAGGCGAGTGGGTCTTTTGCCTAGACGGTGATGATGAGGTCACTCCTGATTTTCTTGAGCAGGTAGTTGCGCGCATTGACCAAAATCCTGTTGATATTCTTCACCTGGGTATTACCGTTATTCCAGAAAATGGTGTTGACCCAGCTGATGCAAAGTCTTTTGAGAACTACATCAACCAACAATCGGACTTTACTCAGGGTGACGATATCCTTCGCATTATTTATGATGAGAGCTATGGGCAGAAGCTTGATTGGCGAGCTACGCAACGCTTGTATCGCGGAGAGCTTTTCCGCTCTGCTTTTGCAGAGATGACTTCGGAGCGCCTGGTAAGAGCAGAAGATGCCTATGAGGTAT